>JBJTXE010000055.1:0-4241 GCA_046082075.1 Bacteroidota bacterium | reverse complement strand
ACTGATCATCAATGCATTGAATCTTGGGCCGCTTACCGAGCTTACTGATGTTGGAGTAATTGACGGTTCATTATCTCTTTCCAGTATTTCAACAACCAAGGAGGGTATCCTGTTATACGGAGGAAAGGGTCGCATAAATTCCTTGACTTACGGAGGGTATACCTATAGAAACATAGAAATTCAACGGGCTGAATTGGCCCAACAAATTGCGAATATTCGTTTGGATATTCAGGACCCGCACTTGGCATTGACGATGGATGTCAACGCAAGTGTAAGCGGTAAAGCGGAAGCGCAGGCAACGATTGACCTTGAGAAAGCCCACTTATTGCCCTTAGGTTTTGCCGAGAAATCCACCAATGTGGAAGGAAATATAAATCTCTCAATCCAGGGAAATTCGTTCAAAGAGTTTTCCGGACGGGTTCTTGGCCATCAAATAAAATACGCGGAAGGTATAAAAGAAATCGAAATCAATCAATTGACCTTAGACTTAGATCATGCTCCGGCAATCGACCGCTTAAAGCTTCGAAGTACGCTGGCAGATTTGGACTTTGAAGGAAAAATTGACCCAAAGACCATCCAAGAGGATATCTTGTACAGTTGTTCAAGACCGGTGCCCTCTTGGTTTAAGGCCAACAAACCTTCTTCGAAGGAAATCAACAACCGATTGGATGCCACGCTTGTTTTCCATGAATCAGGCCAGGTTACTGAGCTATTTATACCCGAATTATCGATTAGCAGTGGAGCAAAAGTTGTTGTGAAGTTTGATTCAGACAAAGAACAAGTAGGCGTAGATATTGCGGCAAACCAGTTGATCTATGATAGCATTGTATTAAGTAAAGTGCGATTAACCCAGGGGGTATTTCAAGATTCAGTAATAGCGAATCTCGTTATTGCGGATCTTGCCCTATCCGATTCACTAAAAGTATACGATTTGAAATTCTTTAGCCATGGAAGTGAGGGGATTCTAAGGTCAAGTTTAGGATGGGATGCCGGAAAATTAAACGAATCCAAGGTGAATTGGAAAACTTCCATTCTTTCCAACGGTAATTACGATCTCTTGTTCGATGAGTCGCACTTTTCCTTGAATGGTTATCGATGGAACCTAAAAAAAGGAAGCGATTTTCAAGTAAAAGGTTCGACTTATTTGTCTAACGATTTCACGCTGTTTAGTCAGAAAAACAAGCAGGAAATTAGGGTAGATGGTAAGCTTTCCAACCTGAAACAGGATGTCATGAAGGTGTTCCTAACCAATGTCAATTTAACCGATCTTTCGGATATGTTGGGCCTTGGTATTGACATGTCGGGCAGTTTGGGAGGAGAATTAGGTATTGCCGATCCTTTTCGTGATTTAACGCTGACAAGTCATTTGAAGCTCCATGATTTTCGTTTCAATCAAGAAGAAATTGGTACTATCTCTCTGAATGCCTCTTATGATGATACGTTGGCTGCGGTGATCATTAAAGGTGATTTGCTTTACCGAGATAAAAATACGCTGCTATTCAATGGAGCTTACAAAGTCAAAGAAAAAGATAACAACCTGCAATTAGCCTTGACGTTTGATAATACCGATCTAGGATTTGTGAATGGTTTTATGGATCCGACCGTAGTAGACAAGGTGTCAGGAAAGGTAAGGGGAACGGTTGACGTTAGCGGTTCTGTTGAAAATCCTATTTTAAAAGGTAGTTTGTTTTTGGATAATGCTGCCGCAGATTTTACCTTATTAGGTTGCCGATACACGATTAACGGAAAAATACAAGTGGAAAAGGCCGGGTTTTATGTCAATAAAGCCATTTCCATAAAGGATGCTGACGGCAACAATGCGTCGCTGGATATTGCCGTATTTCACGACAACTTTACAAACTTCAATTACAACGTGGATATTGATTTTGAGAAAGGTTTTCAAGCGAGTAAAAATCCTCAGAAAATAGAAAAGTTTATGGTGTTGAATACTGCGTATAAACCAGGAGACTCTTACTATGGAAAGGCCTATGCCTTGGGTTTTGCCCACATTGAAGGGGAAGGGAGCTCTATGTCGGTCGATGTAGATTTAACCACGCGAAAAGGCAGTAAGATTATCTTTCCAATGTACGGTAGCAGCGAGTTAGAGGATGAATCCATCATCCACTTTGTTTCCAAAGGAAAAGAAGAAGTTGTAGCACAGCAAAAAGTCAATTACTCAGGAATTGATCTAAAAATTGGATTTAATATTACCCCCGATGCTGATATTCGCTTGGTATTCAATGAACAAACTCAAGATGAAATCCGTGCGAAAACGAATGGAAGATTGAATTTATCCCTTGATGCATTCAATCAAATGAAATTGAACGGTACCTTGGGGATTCTTCCCGGAAGTATTTACAATTTTACCATGGGCCCAGCACGAAAACCTTTTGATATTTTGGAAGGAACTATTGTGTGGAAAGGAGATGTGGAGCATGCCGACATGAATGTGGTAACGTCCTATATGGTTAAGCACGCCAATATGCTCGAACTTATGCCCGGACAAAACAATGAAGCGTTGGCCAGGCAAAATACGCAATGTTTGTTGAGGTTATACGGAGACCTAATGGCGCCTGCTATCTCATTCCAATTGGAAGCCCCTCAGGCACCTGAAGCAGGAAAAGCTCTGTTAAACCGTATCAATTCGGATGTGGATGAATTGAATCGACAGTTTTTCTCTTTGATGCTCTTTAATAAATTCCAACCTCTCCAAGGCGGGGTCTCTGCGAATGAATCCGCTGCATTGGACTTAGTCGAAAGTCAAATAAATTCAGCGTTAGCAAAAATGTCGAAAAGTTATGAGGTGAAAATGGATATCGGTTCCTCGAATATTTCCACGACGGTTCAAAAATCGTTTTTAAATGATCGGCTGATTGTATCCGGAAGTTTTGGTGTGGATAACAGCAACGCAAGCTCGGTGAATGGTGGTTTAATTGGAGATGTTAGTTTGGAATACCTTATCAACGAACAAGGCACGTTTCGAGTGAATGCATTCAACCGTTCCAATGGCAACACCGTTAAAGAAAATGCAGGGCCATTTACGCAAGGAGCTGGATTTTCGTACCATGAGGATTTTGATTCGCGGAAAGATTTTGTCTTGATGCAATCGTTTTTGGATGTTTTTAGAAAGAAACCGAATCGAGTGGTCCAATACAGTCGAAAACGTCAGAAAACAAAAGTACCTTCCTTAGTTCCTGAAACACCTGAAAAACAAGAAGAACATGAATAAAGTCCTGATAGCTAACCGTGGTGAGATAGCCCGCAGAGTGCTGCGAACCCTCAAAAAAATGGAAATTCGAAGCGTGGCAGTTTACAGCGATGCCGATCGATTTGCCCCACACGTACTCGAGGCCGATGAAGCGGTCTACCTTGGCGCAAGCCCCTCCTCGGAATCCTACCTACGGCAAGATGCCATCATTGAAGCGTGCTTGAAATTGGGTGTTGATGGTGTACACCCAGGTTATGGCTTTTTATCGGAAAATGCAGGTTTTGCGAGAAAACTCAAAGCCGCTGGGATAACATTAATCGGACCTTCACCCGAGTCCATGGAAGTTATGGGCGACAAACTGAGTGCTAAACAAGCTGTAAAAGATTTTGGGGTTCCTTTAGTTCCTGGGGTTGATGAAGCGGTAGCCAACGTTGAACTCGGAAAAAGAATTGCCGCAGAAATTGGTTATCCGGTACTCATTAAAGCGTCTGCTGGAGGAGGGGGTAAGGGAATGCGCTTGGTAGAACGTGAAGAAGATTTTGAGGAGCAAATGCATACCGCCCAAAGCGAGGCCCGTTCTTCTTTTGGCGACGATGCTGTGTTCATTGAGAAATTTGTTACCAAACCACGGCATATTGAAATTCAGGTTTTTGCCGATAATTTTGGAAACGTTGTGTATTTATTTGAACGCGAATGTTCCATTCAACGAAGGCATCAGAAAGTCATTGAAGAAGCTCCAAGCATTGTGGTGAGTTCTGAGCTTCGCAAGCGCATGGGGGAGGCCGCTGTCAATGTGTGCAAAGCGTGCAATTATACGGGGGCAGGAACGGTGGAATTCCTTTTAGATGCGGATTTGAATTTTTACTTCCTCGAAATGAATACACGTTTGCAAGTAGAACATCCAGTTACGGAAGAAATCACCAAAACTGATCTGGTTGGGTGGCAGATCCGTGTGGCGCGCGGCGAAAAATTGCCAAAAATGCAGGAAGAATTGGAAATCCATGGCCACGCCATTGAAGTTCGTGTTTATGCT
>JBJTXE010000054.1:0-3411 GCA_046082075.1 Bacteroidota bacterium | reverse complement strand
CCTCAACCGTTGGGGAAACACTGTATATTCATCAACGAATTACCAAAACAATTGGGATGGAAAAGACGCTTCAGGAAAGGAATTGTTAGAAGGAGTTTATACCTATCAATTCAAAACAGAAAGCGGAAAAACTGGTCATGGATTTGTGCATTTAGTGAGATAATATCTTTTAACCCTTCCCAAATCAGGCGTTGTCTTGACATTTCGGAGATGTCAACAAGGGTCATACGAGCTTAGCTACATTGCCGATGGTTACGTCTATAATTGTGGAGTTTCGGCACCTTCTGGTCTTCGCTTTTGGGAGGCGAACGAACGGCTGTGGCGGAGGGAGTAAGCATTGGAAACAACGCGAAAGCACTTTTTTCGAACAGGTGTTGTTGATGGTATTTCAAAACACCTTAATTTTAAGGAACTTAAAGCCTATAAAATTGTATAAATTCATTTATGCCGCTTTCGTTTTAATTCAGGTCGGAATGAAGGCACAGACCTTCAGCCCTTTCTTGGCAGCCGATCTACAGCATAGCATTGATAGTTTTCAAAGCGCCTACAACCTGAAAGGAATTTCAGCGAGTGTTTTTGTTCCCAATGAAGGGATATGGAAAGGGGTTACGGGCGTTTCTCACCCAGGGGTTCCCATCACCCCCGAGACGGGCTTCGCCATTGCGAGCAATTCCAAACTCTTCACCGGAGTGCTCTTGCTGAAATTGGCAGAAAACGGTCTTCTTTCCTTGGATGATTCGCTTCACGAACATTTGCCCACTTTCAACAACGTGGATCCGAACATTACGGTTCGTCAATTGCTCAACCATACCAGCGGTTTAAGCGACGTCAACATTCCAGGTTATGGAGATTCCATGCTTGCGGACCCCTACCGTGTTTTTCAACCTGAAGAGATCATCGGTTGGGTTGGTCCCCCTTTATCCGCTCCCGGAGGGGGATGGTCGTATTGCAATACAAATTATTTGCTCGCAGGTTTGGTGGCCGAAAGTGTTGCCGGACAGAGTTTTAGCCAACTTTTGCGCGAAAACCTATTAAATCCGCTGAACATGGACAGCACTTATCTTGCGGTGTATGAAAACAGTTCGGTGGTGCCTGCGCATCCTTGGCAAGGAGGAATGGATTTTAGTTCAACACCACGGATTTCGATTAACAGTGCTGCTTGGGCTGCGGGGGCAATGTATTCTACCTCGAGTGAAATGCTTCATTGGTACCGCGCGCTGATGGGCGGTCAGGTGATCAACCAAAACTCGCTTCAGGAAATGACCACCTTTGTGGGTTCGGGCAGTTATGGAGTAGGGATTGCAGAAGCAACAATTGCAGGAAGGACGATTTGGCAACATGGAGGAACCATCTGGGGAGGGTATAATTCTTCCATGATGTACGACCCGGCCTCAGGGGCAGTAATTTGTGTTCTAATCAACCAACTACCGGCTCAAGCGTTCCAAGTGGCGGCTCAGCTCTTAGGTGATTTGGTGGATCAGGGATTGGGATTCCTTGATGCATCACAGAATGAATTACCCCTTCTTTACCCCAATCCAACCACGGACCTTGTGCGCCTGTCCTTTAAAGGTCAAGGAACCTTTCAATTGTCGAACGGGCAAGGACAGCTTTTGTTTTCTGGGAACTTCATAGAACCTCATTTGGAGCTTTCATTAGCGCCCTTTCCCAAAGGGGTATACGTCCTAACGGTTCAATCGGAAAAGGAAACCAAACGCTGGGAAATTTTACGAGAGTAGTATGAAACCATTTATCCTGATGTTATTTTTGGGTTGTTTTTGGGGTGGAAAATCCCAAAACCTGTACTTTCCTCCAACAGTGGGTAGTGCTTGGGATACCCTTGCACCGGCCACGCTCGGGTATTGCCAGCCTGAAATTGACAGTCTGTATGCCTTTTTAGAGGACAACAGCACCAAGGCCTTTATCTTGCTGAAAGACGGAAAAATCGTTTTGGAAAAATACTTCGGGGGCCATACTGCTACCTCGCCATGGCAATGGGCTTCAGCGGGTAAAACGATAACGGCATTCATGGTGGGAATTGCGCAACAAGAGGGCCATCTGTCCATTACCGATACAACTGCTCAATACTTGGGTCAAGGATGGACCAATGCCACTCCGCAGCAAGAGGAGAAAATCACCGTGCGCCACCAACTTACCATGACCTCCGGATTGGACGACGGGGTTCCCGATCATTATTGCACCCTCGATACCTGTTTAAACTATCTGGTCAATGCCGGAACGCGCTGGGCATACCACAACGGTCCCTACACCTTGCTGGATCAAGTCATCACAAACGCAACGGGACAGTCGTTGAACAGCTATACCACCCAAAAGTTAAAAACTCCAACGGGAATGACCGGTTCCTTTTTTACGGTGGGCTACAACAACGTTTTTTTCAGTACCGCTCGAAGCATGGCGCGTTTTGGATTGCTCATACTCAATCAGGGCAATTGGAATGGCAACCAACTTTTGACAGATGCTGCGTATTTTAACGAGATGGTGAATACCTCACAAAATTTGAACAACTCCTACGGTTACTTATGGTGGTTAAACGGCAAGGCCAATTTTATGGTTCCCACCTTACAAATGGTTTTCCCGGGGTATATGTGCCCCAACGCACCCGCTGATATGATTTCCGCTATCGGAAGTGGGGGACAATTTTTAAACGTCGTCCCTAGCCAAAACCTGGTGTGGTTGAGGATGGGAGACGAGCCGAGCAATTCCAATGTACCTTTTTTATTGAACGACGACATCTGGGAGTATGTCAACGATTTGGTTTGTCAAAATGCCGGTATCCTTGAACAGCTAAGCAACGGAACTTCCATTGAACTGTATCCCAACCCTGCCAAGGAACAGCTGAGTATTGCCGTGAATGATGGGTCCATCGGAGAGGTTCAAGTGCACAATGCGCTGGGTCAACCCGTTGCCACTTGGAACATCGATGCTTCGAGCGGTGTTTTGGAGGTAGGAAAATTTCCGCAAGGGATCTATTTCCTTACCCTTCCTGGGTCTGGAAAAGTACAGCGTTGGGTTAAGGAGTAAATCAGCGGATTTTTACCGAGACCCCGAAATTTATAAAATTTGCTTAAAGGTTGAAGGAAATTTGCAAATATGCTGTTTCTGTGAGGATAAGGATCGCTCACTATTTTAGGGGTAAAATGAACGTGTGATTTGTTGGCTTTGATAATGAACTCACCGTATATATTTCATAATCCCTCGATATAATATTTGCCAATTTTGGCTGATTTGACCCCCTTAGTACGTACAACCACGTAGGCCCTCCCTCATTTCTACGTAGAACTCTTTGGGTAGTGCTGTGTATTTTGGTTCCTTGCCCTCGTCTTTTTGTTTTCCATCCTTTTATTATGCGGCAACTTTGTTTCAGTAACAACAAAAAACTACCGCTCATGAAAA
>JBJTXE010000053.1:0-3022 GCA_046082075.1 Bacteroidota bacterium | reverse complement strand
CCGGACATTAATAATGGGAAAATTTACCCAGCCAAATACGATAGACGGCATGATTTAAGTGTGGTTGGAATGTATCGATTCAATGATCGGTGGACTATTTCAAGTTCCTTTATTTATGCTACTGGTAATACACTGACGCTCCCAACGTCTTGGTATGTGCAAGATCAAAATTTACTGTTCAACTATGGCGCAAGGAATTCAACCCGCATGGCACCTTATCATCGCTTGGATATTTCTGCAACCTGGTATGATAAAGCCTACAAAACGAAAATAGATCCTGCAACAGGCAAGGAGATAGAAGTAAAGAAAAAGCTGAGGAACAATGTTGCGATTTCGGTTTACAACGTGTACAACCGTGCAAATCCTTTCTTTTTATTTGTGGATAATGACGGCGATTTCTTGAACGGTAATTTCAAATTGACGGTTAAACAGGTTTCTTTATTTCCAATAATCCCCAGTGTAACATGGAATTTCGAGTTTTAATCTTTTTGTTCGGATTGTTCGTTCTTAATGCTTGTACCAAAGAAGTCAAGATAGACATTCCTGGATATGAAAAGCAGTTGGTAGTCGATGGAAGTATCCGCGAAGGTGAACCACCGATTGTATTGTTATCAGCCACCCAAAACATTTACGCCCCAACCGATATTTCTGCTTACTTGGCCAGTTTCGTGTCCGATGCTGTGGTGACCGTTTCCGATGGCACCAATACCGTTACTTTATCGAAGGTTTGCACCGATAATTTACCTCCAGGTACGGAGCCTTATGCCGAAGCTATTTTTGGGATGTCGATTCAGGAACTTCAAGCTTTGCCTTCACCCTTGTGCGTGTACACCTCTTTTGACCCGAGTATTTTTGGTCAAATTGGAAAAACCTATACCTTAACCATCAGTCATCAGGGAAAAACGTACACCTCTTCCACAAAAATTGAAACGCCGGTCGGTTTGGATTACTTGAATTGGAAGCCCGAAGCGAATGCACCCACTTTGGGATACCTGTACGGTTTTATGACCGACAATTCCAGTACTTCGGATAATTTCATGTGGGAAATGAAGCATATCGGAGACCCATTCTATTCAAAGCCCTTTGGTCCTTTTTTCAACGATCAATTTTTTAACGGTTTGGCCTTTGAATTCACCTTATACAATCCCATGTCGTTCAATGATAGTACCTACACAGAAGCGGAAAGAGGATTTTTTCGAGAAGGTGATACGGTGGTGTTACGTCTCTCAAGGTTAGGTAAAGCGGAATATCAATTTTTCGACAAAAAGTACAACCAAATTTTTTCCTCAGGAAGTCCTTTTGCGACCCCGATCAACATTCCCAGCAATATCCAAGGAGGGGCTTTGGGGGTGTGGGCTGGATTTTCTGCTTGGAGCGATACGGTAATCTGCCTTCCTTGATCACTCGATGGGTCGTTGCTCTTCTTTACGAGCTTTGACGTTTTTGAAGAAATAGCGTAGGTCTATGCCAAGAAAGGCTCCGGAAACATCTCCGTATTGGCTAACCTTATATCCTTGGTTGCGATAGGTAGCGATATACGTGAACAAGGGGGCTGTTGGAAGTCGGACGGTCGTTCCCAGGTAAAAAAATCCGGAATTTTTACTTCGAAATTCGAAACCAATGTTGCCATTGAGATCAACGCTGGCTTTTTTATCAACGAAGCCCGTATGGTAAAAAAACTTGGAACCGCTAACATTGTTTGAGGTGGCCACACTGGTAGGTTTAAATCCAGCAGTTGCACCGAGGCTTGCATTGGCGAAGAATCGTTTGCTTAATTTAATATAAATAAGGCCGTTAATCGGAACATCGTATTGAATAAAACCAAGATCGTTGGTAACGAAAATACCCGAATCCGCAAGCGATCCTTGTAAGGTAAAGCGCCGTTGTGTAAAATTGATGCCGGTTTCGAGGGAAATGAGTTCGGTAAGCCCAACGCGAACAATGCTTCCAAAAGAATAGCCCAGCGTTTGGGTTAAAGAGGCCTTCATTCCATCCTTTTGAACTTGAGTGACGGGGTTTCCAACAAAAGAACTGGGTATTACAGTTCTCAGTTGAACACCAAAATAGGAGGGGAGCTTGGTGTCGCCCAATTGGGAGAAGACGCACAGAGGCAGTAAAATCAACCAATAAATGAAGAATCGTTTAATCATGGTACCATTGGGTGTGATACTCAAGCGGAATGCGATGGGAGCTAGGCCATTCGATGGAAGGGTATCCCAAATACATTAAACCCAAGCATTTATCTTCTTCGGTAAGCCCTAAGAAATCGTTCATTTCTTTCGCGTAGATCAGTTTTGGAGTAGACCAAAAAAGCCCTAGATCGTAGGCAGTGCAGGTTAAATGCATGTTTTGAATGGCGCATGCTACGGCTTCGATTTCTTCTATTTCGAGGATTTTCTTTTCCTTTTGACGCGCCATGGAAACCGCTATTACCGCACTTGAAAGGGTAGGCCTGCGCATGAGTTTAGCCAATTTGGCGTCGTTTTGAAGTTCTTTCGGGGTGAGGGCCAGGTAGGTTGTGCCTAAAAACTGGCTGAGGCGTTCTTTGCTATGGTCCATGAAAACATGAAAGCGCCAGGGCTGGGTGTTGCCATGCGTCGGAGCCCATTGGGCGTTTTGGAGAATGAGTTCTATTTGCTCTTTATGGACTTTTCGGTCGCTGAATTGTTCGGGGTAAATGGTCCTTCTGTTGCGGATGAGTTCGGTAATTTCGGATAAATTGTAACGCATTAAATGAAGTATTGAGGCCTTTAAAAGTAGGCATAAATTCACTTACTGCTTGCAATTAGGTACAATTGTACTATCTTTGCTGTGTTGAAAAACGGACGGCCTTGTGGCGCAACTGAATAGCGCACCTGATTACGGCTCAGGAGGTTTCAGGTTTGAATCCTGACAAGGTCACAAGCAAAACCCATTCCCTCAAGGGAATGGGTTTTTTGTTTTTAACGCGATCAAAAGTTCTTTTGACAAGCGACTAAAAACAAAAAATATAAACTACGCAGTAGTTTTGGGTTTTAGCTTG
>JBJTXE010000052.1:0-3072 GCA_046082075.1 Bacteroidota bacterium | reverse complement strand
AACGGTGACATCTGTATAATCGTTGCACGACCCAACGGCGTGATTGTCTCTTACGGAAAGTCGAAAATCCATCACCCTTGCTACTGAAGGTAAAACCTCCCAAGTGTAAGGACCATTAGAAGCTAAGGTAGATAACTTTGGAAAGTAGCGGTTGGAATCCAACGAAGGATCAAAGCTGCGGAAATTAGGGCCGCCTGTTGCCGTTGCTACTGGCGGTTGAGTCGTTGCCTCATTATCCATTTGTTCCCACAAGTATGAAAGGACATCCCCATCCACATCCGTTGCATGAGCAGTAAGAATAAAAGGTGTAGAGATAGGGACCACAATATTGCCACTGGTAGAATTAATCACCGGAGGTGTATTGTTTAAGGCAGTAATCACCTCACACTGATGCCCATTGCTCAAGATTTCATTACTGATTTCTTGCAGGTTATATCCGTGGAAATAATCATCGCTGTTGTTCTGTACGTTAGGTGCACAGATTCCTGCATATCCCATGATGGTGCTCGCACTTCCTGGTTCTCTTCGCGCAGCAGCTACACTGTTGCAGTTGTTGTTTTGGGTGTGATTTCCACCAAATTGGTGGCCCATTTCGTGGGCAACATAGTCAATATCAAAGGGATCTCCAACAGGAGCACCGCTTCCCGTTACACCACGGGCTTTTTGCCCGCCAGTACAGACCACCCCGAGTCCTGCAAGGCCGCCGCTGTTGGTGCCAAATACATGGCCAATGTCGTAATTAGCACTGCCAATGACATTATCCGTATTGGACTGGTTTTGATTAATCATGCTTCCAGTATTTCCATTAGTAAAGGGGTCGGTAGATGCATTGGTGTAAATAATCGAATTGTTATTGGGAATAATAACCATGGTAATAGCAATGTCTTTTTCATAAACCCCATTGACCCTGTTCATCGTAACCACTTGGGCCGCCGCCGCTTGATTGACCGTTCCTCCATGAAATGTGGTATATTCTGCGGTTGCCGAAAGCGCCAAACGATACGTTCTTAGTTCACAGGTTCCAAACATCGTTTTTACCGGATTCCCTGGTTTTGATTCATCAGCATTTACAACCCCACAATCAATCGTTTTGGTGGTTTTGAAATCCTTTTTTCGGTAAACCACATAATACTCATTGTTCCCCTCAAACATGGGATCGATAAACAAGGTGCTTTCTCCGGGAATGAAAATCATGGCGTGTAATCCAGCCGGTGTAATATCCCATTTGCCATAAGCCCCTGAGCCATCTGAAGCATATGCGTCAAGCGTTATTAGTTCAGGAAATTTTGCATTGTAGGCGGGATGCATCGTTTGATTTCTTTTCGCTGTAAAAGCGTGGAAAGAACCATCTTCGTATGGAAAGGTTAATTCAGCTACCGATCCTTTCATGTTTCCCTCGCGATAGGTCACCGTTTTTAAATCCTCAATTATGGTAGATAATTGAAGTTTAAACACCTTAGCATGATTCACCTGAATGCGTGGATTCCCCATGAGTAAAGTGGACTCGAAAGGTACCTCTTGCCACAATAATGGAATAGACTTGATGCCTTGTGCCTCAACCAGTAATGGCGAAAACACAAGAATTAAAAAGTAGTTGGTAAGTTTTTTAATCATGGGAATTCATTTAGACGTAAAAGTACAAAATGCTCCGGGAAGTGCATTCAAGTTATTACCTTTGTAAAAAAAATAATGAAATTACCCCTAATTATCATCCTTGCCTTTGGATTTTTTACCCAAACGCTATTTTCCCAAACCTTGCGAAATTTTAAAACGAAGAATGAATCCAATGCAAAAGAAAGAACGGAAATGTTGGATCTTTTGCGCACTGATATTAAAAACGAAATTGAACAAGAGGTAGTCTTTGTTGTGAAACATTTCAACGTCTATGGTGCTTATGCCTGGATGGAAGGTGAGGTTCAACGAAAAGACGGTCGCGAAGTAATGCCCGTCCGCGATGCCTTTGACTGTTGTCAAGTAGAGGCTCTTTTCAAAAAAGTGAATGGCGCATGGCTCCTAAAAGAAAATGGTGCGTTTTCTACGGATGTTTGGTACACCTGTATCCTTTCTGCGTATCCCCAAGCCAACCGGCAAATTTTTTCACAACGCATTCTTATGACCCAAGAAAATTATGCCGATTAAAAAGCATCGCATGTCCAACCATCCCTTTCGCAATAACTGCAAAAACCGTTGTGTACAACCGAGGATTGTTTTTACCTCCCCTCACTGGGATATCCCGTTGGCGTTTGATTCACCACAGGCATGGATGGACGGCAGGTTATGAGATCGTTTGGATTACTAGGTAAGACCCTTGCCCACAGCTTTTCGCCTCGTTTTTTTAACGATTACTTTAAAACGCAACGCATTGATGCACAATATAAAGCGTTGGAAATTGAAGCCATAGAGCACGCAGTTCCTCATTTAAATGGCAGCTTCCATGGGTTGAATGTCACCGTTCCTTACAAAGAAACCATTATTCCTTTTTTGGATGACTTATCCGAGGAGGCACAAGCAATTGGCGCGGTAAACACCATTGTTTTTCAGAACGGAAAAACGGTGGGTCACAACACCGATGCTTTTGGATTCCAACAAGCGATAAAACCTTTCCTAACCTTTGAACACGAAAGGGCACTAATTTTGGGTACTGGAGGAAGTTCCAAAGCGGTAGCTTATGTTTTAAGGAACATTGGAATACAAGTGAATTTTCTTAGCCGAGAAAAAAGTGGGGCAAACGTTTACCCCTATGATTCGGTTAACGACGCCATGCTTGGCACTTGTAAACTCATCGTCAATTGTACCCCTTTGGGGATGTTTCCCAACATAGATGCTTGTCCTTTACCCAGTTTCCAAGGCATTGGACCGAGTCATTTAATCGTAGATTTAATATACAACCCACAAGAAACGCTTCTGTTAAAGGAGGCAAAATCACTCGGTGCGGTCACCCTAAATGGTCTTCCGATGTTAAAGGCTCAAGCCTTGAAAAGTTGGGAAT
This sequence comes from Bacteroidota bacterium, assembly GCA_046082075.1. GTDB lineage: Bacteria > Bacteroidota > Bacteroidia > Flavobacteriales_D > Crocinitomicaceae > UBA952. The sequence continues at coordinate 83 of JBJTXE010000052.1, read as the reverse complement.
TATGGAATCAATTCGACTGATCTAGTTTCCTTACCATCGTTAGAATCGTAGCCAAGGCTACGGTTTCTCCAGTTTCATCATAG
>JBJTXE010000051.1:0-11532 GCA_046082075.1 Bacteroidota bacterium | reverse complement strand
ACTGCATTTGGAGACCAAGATTTCTGTAATCAATGCCGACTGCCTTTACTTTTTAAGTCGAACCGCTGAGGTGTTTGACCTGATCATTGCCGATCCACCCTTTGATGCAACGAACCACTCCGAGATTGCTGAGTTAGTTTTTCAGCGCAACCTGCTCCAACCCAACGGCAGGTTAATCATTGAACACGGAAAAAGAACTCATTTAACAGAAGTAACCAATTTTTCCAATACACGTAATTTCGGCAACGTAAATTTTAGTTTTTTCAAATGGCCATAAAGCGCATTTTCTTCCCGGGCTCTTTTGACCCATTTACCAAAGGCCACGAGGCGATTGTTCACAAGGCTTTGGAATTATTCGATGAAGTAATCATTGGTATTGGGGTACATTCCAATAAAACACCTTTTTTCAGCATCGAAAGTCGAAAAAATCATATTGAGCAATTATTCTTAACGGAAAAAGTACAAACAGTTGCATTTCAAGGCCTCACGGTAAATGCTTGTCAACAGCACGGTTGCTCCCATTTACTCCGAGGGTTGCGAGATTCCAAAGATTTTCAATACGAAAGATCGATTGCCCATATGAATTTCGATTTAAAGGGAATTGAAACCGTTTTTCTATTAACGGACCTCTCCTTGTCCGCGATAAATTCCACCATCGTCCGAGAAATCTACCAAAATCAAGGAAATATCGATTCCTTTGTAACCAAACCAGAATTGCTCATTAAAGGCACATGAGACGCATCAACCTCTTCGTGCTGCTGTTTGCCGTATGCTGTCCAATGATTGCCCTATCCCAAGCTCGAATTGTTGGATATGCTCCTCAATTCAAGCAACGAAGCTTCTTTCTGTGGAAAGAATCTGATTTTCTTTCCAAAAAAAAGACCTTAGTTGCCGAGACACGCGTGAACGAAAAAGGCATATTCAAATTTGAAGTCCCCAAAGGTGGCATTGAAAAATACACCCTAGGTACCGAAGAACTGAACGGGTATCTCTTCGTTCAAAACGACGCAAAGTATACCCTCGAGTTTCTTTCTGAATCCCCGCAAAACAACAGTTACAACTTACAAGAAGAGATAGAATTAACGTTTTTAGATTTAGATAGCAACGATATCAATTTTAAAATACTTGGATTTGAAGCTTGGGTCGACGAAGAACTTTCCAAACTTCATTTCGAAATGAACGGGGAAGGCGAAATGCTGCGAAATATCACCTTATTGAAATTAACCATTCTGAAAGATGCCAGTAAAGATACGTCCCTGTATTTTAAAGAATATCTGAAATACTCCGTAGCCAACACCATTGAAAATTTGAAATATATGGGGGCACCCAGTCAAATTGAATTATTCAACACCTATTTTAATCAACAACCGATACACTACAGGTCGCCCTTTTACACCGAATATTTTGAAAAATTTTACGATCAATTTATTTCTCAAATGGAGGTAAATGATGCCAATAGTTTGTTCCAAGCCTATGCATCGCTTAATATAGCTCAACAGGATTCCATTATTTCAAGGCATCCTTGTTCCGGAAATCTAGAACTTCGTTCATTGCTGAATCTGTTCATGTTAAAACAAGCTATGAACGGTAATTTTGTGCCAAAATCCGTCATAAAAGCCAATTTAAAGCTCCAAAATGAGCAATCACCTTTCGAACTCCATCGAAGAATGGCAGCGAATCTTTTGGAGAAATTTGCAGGACTTGAAATAGGCGACCCTTTTCCATTTGACCAGATTCATTACCAATCTTCGGGAAATAAACCCCTATATATCCATGCGTACAACCCAACGAACACCCAATGCATCCAAGAAATAAGCGCCTTACGTAAATTAATGGGAGGCTACGGAAGTAAAATCGAGTTTTTAACGGTATACCTTGATAAACCCCTAGAGAATGAAGCCGAAGTGAAGGCACTAAAGCAAATTTCTTGGCAAAAAGTGGCATTAAAACAGGATGACCCCTTTTGGAATTTGGCTGGAATAAGTACTTTTCCATACTATCTACTCATCGATAAGGAAGGTAATCTATTGAATTCCCCCGCCCTTTCCCCTACTCCGAATGGGCGCTATGAAACCATCGAAAAGACATTTTTTAATCTAACAAAACCTTAAACTCGTACTTATCATCGGTATATTCAATGTTTTTTTCCATTATCTTTGGACAAAACCCTTAACAATGGAACCTACGCGCCTGTTTGATATTCTCGATGATTTATCTAAGAATCCTAAATTCGACCTTCTCAATGCCAAAGAAAATAAGCAGTGGAAGAACTATGCTACCGAAGATTTTATTCGAAACGTCGATGCCGTAAGTTTTGGTCTGATCAACATGGGAATAAATCCAGGAGACCGGATCGCTATCATTTCGAATAACCGCCCGGAATGGAATTTCGTTGACTATGGGGCGCAACAAGCCGGAGTGATTACCGTACCTATTTATCCAACCATAAGCACTACCGATCTCAAGTTCATTTTAAAGGATGCTGGAGTAAAGGTAATCTTCATCTCTAGTAGCGACATTTATAAAAAAATCAACGCTATTTCATCAGAATTCGAAGATGTTTACGCGGTCTACGCATTCAATTCCATTGAAGGAGTCCCATCCTTTTCCAGTTTTGTTGAGAAAGCCCTATCCAACAAGCAAAATGAATCGTTGCAGGCGCGAAAGCAACAGGTAAATCCACGTGAAATGTTTACCATCTTATACACCAGCGGTACGACGGGAGTCCCGAAAGGTGTTATGTTATCACATGAGAACATCCTCAGCAATGTTCACGCATGCTTTTCTTTGGCACCCTTTCATTCAAGTTGGCGTGCCCTTAGCTTTCTGCCATTAAATCACATTTACGAGCGTATGGTTACGACCATTTATTTACGCAAGAACATCTCCATTTACTATGCAGAGGGCATTGAAACCATTGGGGATAATTTGAAAGAAATACAACCTCAAGTCTTTGTATCGGTTCCTCGACTAATTGAACGGGTGTATGATAAACTGTTGAGTGCAGGAGACAAACTTTCCGGTTGGAAAAAAAAGCTTTTCTTTGCCTCGGTTGATTATGCCCTAGCCTTTGATCCTCAACATCAATCCTTTATTGGAAAGATTAAGCGCTCAATTTTTGACCGATTGATCTATAAAAAGTGGCGTGCAGCCTTAGGAGGAAAAGTCGTTTGTATTGCCTCAGGTGGTGCCGCTTTACAACCTCGTTTGGGAAGGGTTTTTCATTGTGCGAAAATCCCTGTTCTCGAAGGATATGGATTGACAGAAACCTCCCCGGTTATTGCGGTCAATTGCTATGAAAAGGAGCAGACCAGAATTGGCACCGTTGGACCAGTAATCCATAATACGGAAGTTAAAATTGCGGAAGACGGAGAGATTTTAGTTAAAGGCCCTGGCGTTATGCTTGGATACTACAAAAACGAAGCGGCAACGAAGGAAATGATTAACGAAGACGGATGGTTGCACACCGGTGATATCGGAACCTTTGTTGAAAACCGATTCCTAAAAATCACCGACCGAAAAAAAGAGATTTTTAAGACCTCTTCAGGCAAATATATCGCTCCTTTAATGATTGAAAATAAAATTAAAGAATGTCGATTTGTTGAACAATGTTGCGTAATTGGTGAGAGCCAAAAATTTGCCAGTGTATTAATTGTCGTTTCAAAGGATTACCTCAAAGAATGGTCCCAAAAAAATTCTATAAATCTTGGCTCAGATGCCTTAAATAACCCTGAATTAAGAAAGGAAATCAACTCCTTTATTCGTGAAATGAATAAATCATTGGCTCCTTATGAGCAAATTAAACGACCCGAACTTATCCTAGAGCCTTGGACCGTTGACGGTGGGGAACTTACGCCTAAAATGAGTATGAAACGTAAAGTAATAATCCAAAAGCATTCGGATTTAGTTGCAAAAATTTTCTCGGAAACGGAATAATCAGGATTCAATTGTAGCGGACAATCCCTGGTCCAAAAGGGCTGTGCAGCGAGGTTCCAATTCCTCATAGCTTCCGTGTTTTACCGCGCATTTGCCCCGGTAATGCACAATGTATGCGCACTGCTCCGCTGCCTCCGGTGTATGCTTGCAAATGCGAACAAGGCAGTTTATAACATGGTCAAAAGTATTGTAATCGTCGTTGTATAAAATAAGAGCGGACTCTTGCAATTCTACCACGGCTACCTCTGAATTTTCTTTTTCTTTTTCTTTCATAAAATAACACCTAGTTTTGAATGTTGAATTGATTCGCAAGTGCTTTTAATCGCATAGCTTCCTCCTCCTTTTGACAATAAAACAAAAATTGTATACGATCCTTATCCTGTTTTATAACATGGTAGGCAATAGTATTGTTGAGGGCAATGTCATGAAGCAATGGGGCAAAAGTACTTTTCTCTTCCAACGTAATGGTTACAGGGCTTAAGGTAGGAGAGCAATTTTCCACCTCAAAATCTGCATAGTAAATTAGTTCTAAAGGAGAAATTTCATCCGATGCAATGGGTGCACTTGTCAATTGGTTTTGATGCTCAACCGTCACAAACCTTAATGCATTGTAGGGACCTAAATGCCGTTTAGTTAAAGAACTCTCTCTTTTTTTGAATTGTATAAACGATGGTTCAACGGGTTGTATCTGTGTCCCCAATAAGGACTGATTTATCGGCTTTGATAGCTCCACAGGTTCCTTCAGGTAGTTAAGAGCAATTTCGAGTTCATTAAATGTTACCACTATACCATCGCGGTAAGCAACGATATACGCATCCGGATAACCGGCATTCCTTATGGCATCTCTACGGTCTTTTGCACTGTTCAAGTCACTGAACTTACCGCTGGAATATTTATATTTTCCGGTATTCGACTTTTGATAGAAAAGTTCCGGAACCGAAACTAATTTTCCGTTATCCTCTTTTGTTAAACTCGCAACTTGTACGGTGTAAAATACTTCCTTAGGTTTGGCGGTGGTCGCACTATCCACCACGCTCGTTGGTTTGAGGATTGCAAAAACATCCTTCAATAAATCTTCCTTAGTTCTAACTTGACACAATCCATTTTTTTCATAAGCTACGGCTTGAGCATAAGTAATACGTTTTCCGTCACAATACGCGACAATGAACGCATCGTTATAGCCCAATAAACGAATTCCGTTTCGAGCCGTCATTGCGGCCTCCGCTCGTTCAAAAAATCCTGCCAAATACGCGGTTAATCCATTGTTCAAAACCTCACCGCTTACTGGAGTGAATTCTCTAAAAAAGTAGTCAGGTACCTTGTTTTTAAAGGCACCAACTTGAACCCGATAAACCAACCCGGACGGAAGATCCTGAGATATTGGATATTGGTTATTTTGCCCTTTATTGCCTTGTTCCATTTTGAAGACCAAATCTTCCGGTTTGTTCATTGCAGCGAGATTTCGCTCCATATTTCTCCTCTCAGGCAATACACCTTCTGTTATCATTCCTGCAAACAACTCATGGTCCTCCATCAATTCCATTTGATTTTGCTTTAGGGACTTCTGTTTTAATATCTCGGTGATTTCCGAAGTTATAGAAGTTATGGCTATCAACTGCTGTTGATGGGATATAGAATCACTCGGTCGGAAAAACTGTATTTTGAGGTTGTTCAACTTATCTTGTAAAGCCTTTTGTTGCTCGTCCAATTGAACAAATTCCTTTCTCAAACTTACGTACGTGTCGTAAGCACCTTTTTGGGCTAATATTGTAACCTGCTCAGGACTGGCACTCCGTTCTTCGAACTTCGGAGTGTCTTGCTGTTTTGATACTCCTACTGATTCTATGGAGGCGCGGAGTACTATCAGAGAACCTAATTGCATGTTGGCTGCAGGATTTCTCGCATTATAGGCTGCCTGACCTCCTTCCATGAATTGCGTAATTTCTTTCAATTCTTGCGAACTTAATACAAGTGAAAATTGATCCGATGTCATTGATTTTCGCAATTCAAGTATGCGCTCGGTTTGCAGCACTTGTTGCTCTAGTAAAGCAATTTCCTTGAATCCATCAAGATTTTGGTCACGAGTTGCTAATGCTGCTAATTCCTCTCGATCTTGGTTGATTTCGTTCTTCGGCTGACCATTAGCGCCAACCTCGGTTGGGTCATTTTTCGGTTGACCGTTAGCAGCTACTTCGGCTGGGTCGTTCTTTGGCTGACCATTATCAGCTACTTCGGTTGGATCGTTTTTCGGTTGACCATTGGCTCCTACTTCCGTTGGATCGTTCTTCGGCTGTCCGTTCGCGCCAACTTCGGTTGGGTCGTTTTTCGGTTGACCGTTCGCGCCGACTTCGGTTGGGTCATTTTTCGGTTGTCCGTTCGCACCGACTTCGGCTGGGTCATTTTTCGGTTGACCGTTAGCAGCTACTTCGTCTGGGTCGTTTTTCGGTTGACCGTTCGCACCGACTTCGGCTGGGTCATTTTTCGGTTGACCGTTAGCAGCTACTTCGGTTGGGTCGTTTTGGGAAAGGGCAATTTGCTCTTTACTATTTTCCAAGTTGGATTCGATGCGTTGATATTCTTCCGACAGTGCTTCTAATTCATTACCTGAAGCATTATCCATTTTAAAACGTACTACTTGCAATTGAGCGTTCAGGGATTCTACCGTTGACGTGGGGGTTTCTTGCGAGCTGTTGGATGCCTTCAATTCTTTTTGAAGAGTTAATCGCGCTTCTTGAAGAGCCGTCACCTCGGTTAAATCCGTTACTACTTCCGGCGAAAAGGTTGGCAATATTCCGAACGATTGGGAAATTTTAATTTTCTGCTCAAGCGAAGAAATACCTAGTTGGGTTGTTAATAATTCACTCTCTTTTATTTCCTGTAATTTTTCAATACGAGACAAGGTTGCTTTTTCGTCATTCAACTGAGCTTGTAAAGAGGTTTTTTCTTTTTTAGAGGCAGAAGGAATCTGCAATTCCAAATCCTTTATTTTTCTTGCTGACTGCTCCTTCTTTTGCGCAAGTTCCGACAGGTCAGTGATTAATGTTTGCTGCTGGGATTTCATATTCAAGATAGTCAAAGAATCCTTATTCTGTACCTTGGATAAGGACAAGAGGGATTCAAGCAATACACGGTTGGAAACAACAACAGCAGATAAACTATCAAGGTTGTTATTCATGAGGTGCAATTGAATGGTTTCGCTCAACGCAGTAGCCCTACCTTCTTTACCATTTTGAAGCCATTTTTTTTGATCATTCTGGACTTGTATGGACATCGCTTCATTCGTGGCAAGGGCATTTTCAGAAAGAACCAAGGCATCATACACCTCCACCAAATACGATTGATACACCCTTCGAGCAGCGATGCTTGTATCACGAAGAATACGCTCTTTCAACTCTTCTGCAGTGCTGTTAAGTTGCCTATTCTTAGCAAGAATTGCCAGTTTATCCTGGTCTAAATATTCCAGTTTATCTTTGTAATCCTCACCTATATTGGAAATCTCCAATAATTTATCTGATAATTCCTGTGCTTGTTGATCGGTGGAAGTTCCTGTAAACCCAAGTTCGTTCAGAACATTGTTCACCGAAGAAATTTCATTTGAAATAGCAGAAGGTCTTAAATTTTGTGGTGATGGATTCAAGTTTTTATTCAAAGAAGCTGCATTGATGGCTTTAATACTCAACATATTGTCATCTGCCCGAGCATTCAACTGATAATTGAACGAAGCAACTTCTTTGCTATCCTTCATAGCATATTCAATCTTCTGCTCAAAAACGACTCCTGCAGATTGCTTAGGAAGTATTTTTTTATCGACGAATACTTGTTGCGTTCCGTTGACTGTTGCGGTGAACTCATACGAACCCTCACCAGGTAATACCACTTGATAATTTCCTGCAGAATCACTCACAAATGGACCGTATTCAATACCACGCTCTACATCTTTGACTCGGATTCTAAGGTTGGTATTCTTTGGATTCACTTGGTCCTGAAATTTTCCTTGCACAAGAATGATACCCGCATTGGTGCGATGAAAATTTCCCTCAACTAATTCTATTTTACCAAGGGGTGATGATCGAATGGTGGTAAATGCAGCATGATTTTCGAGCGAATCCAAAGGTATAAATAGCAAATCATCGTCGGTAGAAGAAATAGGGAACCCTAAGTTAGTCACCTCGCCTATCGTTATACGGTCTGGGTCAAACGGCGTCTTAAAGAAATCATAGCCTCCGATAGAATTAAATCCATTCGAGGAAAAATACAACATTCCGTTCTCGGCATTAAAAAACGGATACATTAAATCTCTTTTATCCCCTATTGGAATCGGTATTTTAACCGGATCTGACCACGAGTCTCCTTTTTTTGTTTTGAGGTAAAGGCTCAATTGATAAGGCGAATCACCGTAACTTGGGTAAATCTTGTATTTATTGCCTGCTTTGACATAGGTGTGAGGGATGAAACCGTTTTTTTTGTCCATTTTAGTCTGCAACGTCAAATCGGTGTAATACCCTCCTCCAATTCCTAAATCCGAAAATTCAATCCTTGAGAGAAATCCCGTCAAGGGTAACTGCTCTGATTTCAATACCTCTAAAGCTTTTGCATTCAGCATTAGTACCTTGCCAAAATTACAGTATTCAATTTCGCGACGGGCATCCTTCGGATCTTCCGGAAAGCAAGTAAGGTAACGATTGAAAGCACTTATTGCTCTGGTGAAATCATAATTCAAATGGTGTATTTTCCCAATAAAATAATTTGCCTCACAAATTCCTGTTCCCAGGTTTGCCGCTAATTCGAAGTGCTTCAAGGCGGAAGGTCGCTCATTGGTATAAAACAAGCAAATTCCGAAATTATAGTTATAGGTTGGAGACTTCGGGTCACGCGAAAAAAGAATTTGAAAATCTACCTTTGCCGCCTCATATTGCTGATTAGCTAACGCTTCGTTGGCTCGTTTCTCAATTTGTATCACGGATTGTGCCCACGATATCATCGGAGCTAATGAAAATAACCCTAGGAAAACAAATCCTTTCATCCGCTTATAAAATTCACGCTGCATTTACGCTTTGGTCTTCGAAAAGTTCATTTTGGACTCCTTTCCTTTGAGCAATCGTTCGATGTTTTTTCTGTGCGCGAATACAATAAGTACACTAATGAACAGATTAAACATCAAGCTTAATTCATCGACTCGATCAACCACAAAATAACTTATCCAAGGAATTGAAAGTGCTGCAATAATTGAAGCGAGTGACACATATCGGGTAGCAAAAAACACGATTAAGAAAATAACTAAGCAAAGGATGATGGTGTAGGGATTTAAGGCTAAATAAACACCGAAAGAGGTAGAAACCCCCTTGCCCCCTTTAAATGACACAAACACCGAATATATATGCCCCAATACACATGTAAGTCCTGCAATGATATGCACCCACAAAAAGTTTTCATCCGGAAAAAAGATGAATGCCAATTGAACGGCCAAAAAACCTTTGGCTACATCCATCAGAAGAACCGTAATCCCGAGCCGTCTTCCAAGAACACGAAATGTATTTGTAGCACCTGAATTTTTACTACCGTGCTGACGGACGTCTACCTTATAAAGCCATAGTCCGAGCCAAACGGCAGAAGGGATTGAACCTAATAAGTAAGCGGTTAAAAGTATTCCTGCAACAAGCATTATTTGGCATTAAGGAACTCCCGCAAACGCAATCTTATCAAGCTTACATTTTCCTCACCTTTCACCCAATCAAAAGAAAAATTCTTCTCTTTCTTTTTGTCCGGTTTCATATCTGTAATCATGGTTTTTAGCGATTCATCGTTCGAATATACCTCTAATTTACCATCTTTTTTTGGCATTTCATATTCGAACAAATATTCTTTCTCTGCCGCATTTTTTAAGGTTAGTATTAATTTTGGTTCTTGAGCATTCTTCGGAGCCTGAGCTACTACGAAATTACATTCCAGTTCTTTCATAAGAGGTCGCCCCTCGATAGCGATGATAGCTGCACGATTTTTTGCTTTAACAACATCACCTTCGCCATCTACTTCGGTAGACCCTGTTCTTGGTCTACTCACCCATCCTGCGGCGAATTTACTATCCGTGCTTTTGGACCCAAAGTGAACGAAGTCAAAACGTAAACCGGATAAGACCATCGTTTGGTCTAAAGCATCCGGCATTTTTCGCAACTTTTCTTCTTCATAATCTTTAAAAAGTTCGTTTACTTTTTCTTCCGATAGAAGATATCGAACCGCCTGAGCAAAATTGTGTTGCTTTGATTTTAATTCGGTCGGTTTTTGACTTTCCAACTTTTTAATTCCTTCAGCTATATTCTCAAAAATACTTTTTTGCATAGGGAACTTGAGCAAGGTGGTTACATCCATATCGATTTTCTTCGTTTCTTTTTCGTAGTTTATCGAACCAAATGATCGAGCAGTAACATCGCCCAAATCAACTCCAAACGAAATTTCTCCAACTCCACTCAATGAACACGTTTCTGTATACATGGTCAGTAAATTTCCAATATCTGTATCTCCGTTAAGTCGACTTTTCGATCCAATTTGAAAGGTTTGACCTTTGGGATTGTATTGCACATATCCGGAGGCAAGAAACACGTTCGGATCGTCTGTTCCTTTCATTTTCGAAAGAAAAGCCGGATACACCTTGACGCTATCCATAGCTTCGGAATTCTTCCAAAGAAAACCAACAGCTAAACGTCGTCCAAGGTCATTTTCTGCTTTTTCCGAAATTGGGATTTGAATATTATTTGCCAGGATAGTGTCGTTAAAATACAACCATGATCGGTCAAAATTATTGCAAGCGTGGTTGATTCGGGTTGAACCATCGCAAAAGATGCCTTTACTTGCCGCTACTATTTTGATTTTCCCATAAAAATCGAATTCCTTGCTCAATTTAAAGTTTTCTTTCTGTGCAATTTCTCCTTCTGCTTGTGTAACAGAATTCAGGAACCGAATGGATTTCAAGGGAAGAACTGTCAGGTTACTGTCTCGGTCATAATAAGGATATTTGGCCACCCCATCATATTTTTTACGGGAAGTAATGTTCACGTTAGCCTCGATAAATGTATGGGATTTACTCACGAACGGAGCCACAATTTTAGCGTTAATTAAAGGCTCCATCACCGCATTCTTGCGAATAATTACCTTCATCGAATCCGGGTAAATTTTTGCATCGCCCACGCGAACATATTCAACCTTATTGCAAAATAACGTTTGAAGTTTTAAATCATAGCGTGCAAGCAACGACCGAAACTGTAGGGTATCTTGATCGTCGTGCATGGAAAAGAAATTGGATTCTTCCAATCCGGAACTGGCTTCAAATGTGGTCTGATTGGTCTTATTTTTTTCAAAATCAACATTGGCCTTGTCCATGTACCAAAAAAACTTATCCATGGTGCAATAGTATTGGTTGGGGGGAAACTTAATTCGTTTTGTCCCGAAGGAGTTGAATTCACCTTTCCTCGTTTTAAAGGATACATCGGCTTTGACATCCTTAGTTTCCATGGCTACCGGAGCACTTCCTTCGTTAATGAATCGATTTTTAAGTTTAAAATTCGAGGTGTCAGCGTGAATTTCTTCGTGAGTATATTTAAA
>JBJTXE010000050.1:0-2416 GCA_046082075.1 Bacteroidota bacterium | reverse complement strand
CGGTATTTGGATTGGAAACCTCTAAAAAGTACTTCATTCTTTTTAGTCGATAAGAATAAGTACTTAATTCATTTTCAATCGATTGATTATCTCCAATATCGGAAAATAGTTGGTGAAATATACAGGCTCTGGAGTCTTGATGTACGGGGATCAACAAACCCGATTGCAACATGCATTGAAGTAAACCAAAAGTTTTCAAGGTAAGGCTTTTACCGCCGGCGTTAGGACCTGAAATCACCAATATACGTTGCTCGTAGAAGAGCCCAAAATTCTGAGGAACCGTGGATTTACCGAGCCGACGATTCGTTTCAACGAGCATAGGGTGGAAGGCATTTTTCCATTCGAAGGCGAGTTCATCAGCTATGGAAGGAAGTGTCGCTTCCATCGAGGAGGCCAACCGTGCTTTAGCTGTAATAAAATCAAAAGTAACTAAAGCGTTTTGATAGGATTGAATGAGTGTTTGATAGCCACGCAAATGCTGACTCAAGGTTTTTAAAATGCGGTAAATTTCCTTACGCTCATCGTCAAGCAAGTAATCCAATTCATGGTTGAGTTCTCGGTTAACTTGAGGTTCAATGTAGGTGAGACTACCTGTTTTACTCGTGCCAACAACGGTACCTAGAACCCTTCGTTTGTAACCCGATTGTACCGTAAGAACCCTTCGTTCACCCAAGAAGGTTTCCTGGGTGTCTCCGAGCCAACCTTCTTTCAAGAGTTTGCGCATTTCGCGATCAAAATTGCGGTTGATTTTTTGCCGAACCGACTTGATGGAACTTCGAATTTCTAGAAGCTCTTTCGAAGCATCGTCCTTAATGTTTTTTGAAATTTTGACCTCTACAACGGAAGAAATATGTTGTTTTATTTCCTCTGAAAAATAACAACGGCTAAATACCTCCGAAAGTTGGGGAAAGGTATTTATTTCCTCAAAAAATCGCAGCCATTGGTTAACCAAGTCACTGGCCGAATAAATGCTAAGTACACCTTCAAGGTTTAAAACAGCATCCTGGAGCTTAAGGAGCGTAATTTCTTTCGTCAATTCATCAAATTCGGTACCTGGAACCGTTCTTCGCTGCTGAGTGAGTGAGAGCCGTTGACACGTTTGGGTAAGTTGAAATTCGATGTCGTTTTGGCGGCTGCTTGGCTTAAGTTTTATTGCCAGAGCTTTGGCGCTTTCCGAATGTGCGAAGGCGGATAGTTGTTCCTGTATCTCTGGGAATTGCAATTCCTTAAGCGTTTGTACATCGGTAAAATAACGGGGAGATCCCATGAACCAAAACTAAGGGTTAAATACTAATTACTTTGTAATATAATTGATATTATGTTAAATAGAAAGTTACGTACTTCTGGGTCATTCCCAGCTGTTATATCCCCCTTCTAAATCGTATACCTTCTTATATCCCGCTTTTATTAAATCTTTACATGCTGAGGCACTTCTACCTCCTGCTGCGCAATAAACAAGGACTAATTGATTTTTCTTCGCGACCTTTTCAACATCGGTTAAAAATTCATTTGAAAAATAATTTACATTCTTGGTTGGGGCTTTTCCTTCTATGTATCCTTCAGAAAATTCCTCCGGCGTTCTTACATCAAGAATTACAGCATTGGAATCCGCTATCAATTCTTTAAAGCGTGCATTGTCTGCCTTCGTTTGAGCGTTTACACAAGACGATAAAATCCAAAGTCCTATTACAAATCTGCCAATCGTAAAACACTTCATTGAATCCAACCTTTTTCGTGAATAAACCTTATTCCTTGCCCTTGTCGGTAGGCTGCCAAATACTCATCAATTTGACTCAAGGCGCTGTCCTTTAGCATCAAATCTTGAGTAATCTCACGAAGCGTTTTTCGCTCACGTCGGCTAATATTACCATCCAAAATGATACCTGTAGCAAATAATAAACAAACCCACTGCACCGTTTTCGGATCCGTAGACTCCAACAATTGACGTAGCGACAGGGTTTTGTATTCATTTTCATGCATTGAAATCTCAAGGGATTCCAGTAAGCGCGAAGAGAAATAATGATTGATTTCTGAATAATCGCGTTTTAATGCCACGATGGACACCAACAAATGTTGTATCTCTCGGCTAATTTCTTCTTTTATGCTATCTTCCTGTTGTAGTTTTTCAGCCAACATATCGGTTAACTCTACTGAAAAAATGTAATATTTGGAGTCTTTGAACAGTTTGGCTGTAGCAAAGGCATTCCAAAAAGCGTAGATGGGGGCCCCTACCATATCAATCACCGTTTTTAATAGGTATCGGCTAGCGAAACGCTGTAAAAGAAATTTAATCAGCATGTTGCTGAACATTGCTTTGAAACGGGAAATCAACAGGTAAGCATACGACTGAACGCGAGAAAGACCTAAAAACGGATCTAATCCTAATTCAGCCTCCTTCTTTTGCTTGACTTCTAAA
>JBJTXE010000049.1:0-8793 GCA_046082075.1 Bacteroidota bacterium | reverse complement strand
GTAAACAATTTACGAAACCAGGTACTTTGTAATAATAACGGTAACGATTATAACCACCAAAGAACTCGTCGCCCCCGTCGGCGCTCAGGGCAACTTTAACTGTTTTTACAGCCTCTCGGGCTACCAAATAGGTTGGAATGGCACTGCTGTCCGCAAAGGGTTCGTCATAAATCGAAGGGAGTTCCTGAATTACCTGAAGTGCCTCATCAATGGAACAGGTGATTTCCGTATGGTGTGTGCCTAGAAAATCAGCGATTTCGCGTGCCTTAGGGCCTTCGTTAAGTCCCGCATCTGGCACGGATACCGTGAATGTTTTGAATTGAGGAATTTTTTGCGATAAAATAGCTGCGGTAGTAGCGGAATCATAGCCTCCCGAAAGAAACAACCCAATAGGAACATCGGCAACAGTCCGTTGGTATACCGAATCTTCGATCAGCGGTTTAACCATCCGTTTTGCTCCTTCAACATCCATGAATGAAATTAACTTGCTTGAGGAGGTCGTTGGACTCCAATAGTTATGCACCGAATATTGGCTATTTTGAAGATCCAATTGCAGGTAAGATCCTGGCAAAAGTTTCCAGGTATTTTCATAAATGGAGCAAGGTGCGGGAACATTACCGTATAGAAAAAATTGGGAAATTGCGGTTGGATTCAGACGTTTGATAAAGTTTGGATGAAGATGAAAGGCTTTTAACTCGCTGGCGAAAAGAAAGGTTTTTGGGTTGGAGTAATAATACAGAGGTTTGGCCCCAAAGCGGTCGCGAAATAACAAGAGTTGTTGCGATTGATGATTTAAAAGGGCGATGGCAAACATGCCTTTAAATCGATGTATTGCCTCCATATTCCACTCATAAAAGCCATGCAAGAGTACTTCTGTATCGGTGTTGGTTTCGAAAACATGACCGAGCGCCTCCAGTTCTCGACGCAGGGCTTTATAGTTGTATATTTCACCATTGAAAGTAATGGAAAGATGCATAAAATGCATGGGTTGACTGCCCATGGAGGAGGTGTCAATGATGGCTAGTCTGCGATGTGCCATACCGAGAAAGTAGCCTTTATTCCATGAAATTTGATGGCCAGCGTCCGGTCCACGATGGGTTAAGGCATCTCGCATTTTTTGGAGAATTGCATCGTTCGATGCTCCTGAATGATCAATAATACCGGCAATACCGCACATGGTTATGAAGAGGTTTCGGGCAAACGTTTATCGTGGAGAAGTAAAAGTATTAAAAAGGGCAAAGCGACCGAACGGATTCTAACTAATACACCAAAAAGGATCGATGAATAGCCTGCCATGAAAGAAACGAACAGAATGAATATCAGAGCATACAACAAGAATTCATCGCGGATGATTTTGCTCAACTGTTGTGCTAGGTTCTTTCGAAAGAGGAATCGGAGCAAGAGGAACATTAATATTAAGCTTTCCAATTGGTTAATGATAAAACTAGCGCTGACACCGTCCAAAAATGTTGGTCTAAATAGCGCGGTAGCAATGGCCAAAGGGAAAATAGTCAGAATTTCCAATGGAGCACCATCCGTACTGGGCATTTCGTATTTAGCTCCACTGTAAATCGGATTGGAGCTAAAATCAGATTTGGTAACATTGGCCTCTGCTATGAGTTCTTGAGTTTTTGAGGAATTGACGACCAAAACCAACAATGCAAAAACCAGCAAATAAACGGATAGACGAAACATCCATAACAACAGCGGGCGGTTTGTAAATCTTTTTCCAAATCGGCTTATCCACGCTAGAAAAAAAGGTACTATGAGGGCATAGGCTAGAAAATGTCTCAGAGAAAACACGATGTACATAGAAAAAACGACTAATAAGATTCCTAACAACGCTCGGGAATTCCTCCATTTCAGCAGATTAAGGAACAATAAAACCGTAAATACCGAAAAACTAAAGGTGAGGCTATCCTTGCTAATACCAGAACACCAAAAACTGACAGATGGCATAAAAAACAGCGCGGCTAGAATGGTATTCCTCGCAAAATACTCTTGTTGGTTCAGTCGAACCGAAAAAATCCAAACGACCCAAAATCCTACCGTTGAAATCAGCAGGGTTGTTGACCAGAAACCTTTCAATGTAACAATTGCGAAGAGGGAGATAAGCTTCGAAGAAAACCAAGCCTCCTCCTCCCTCCATATCCAACCTGGAGGATAACCTGTTAAACTGTTAAAATGATGGGTAATTCCAAAAGAACGTTCCGTATGCAATAGTTCCGAAAAATAGGCCGAGGGATCGGTGTAAAATAACTCAGCCAAGCAACTCGCCCCCGACCAATAGGCATTAATATCCCCTCCCCCTAAAACGTAGAGATAAATAAACGCAAACAATACCGCAAAGCCTACTTTAAAGAGCCACCCATAGTAAAAAAATGGTTTCAAATCTTCCGAGGAATAGCGCTTTTTAATACGTGTATTTGCCGCAACGAGTAGCCCTAAATAAACCAACAGTATAATGACATCAATCCCTGAAAAACCGGTGGATGGATTCATAATTAGGCGGATTAAAGTAAATTATTCATGGTGGTATTTTTCCCCTTTCAAAATGGTACAAGCCCGGTACAATTGTTCCAAAAAAATCATGCGCACCATTTGATGGGAAAAAGTCATTTGGGATAAGGAAATTTTTGCATTTGCTCGTTGGTAAACATCGTTAGAAAAACCAAAAGCACCCCCAACACAGAACGTAATCCTTTTATTTGAGAGAAGAAACTTCGATTGCAACCATTTGGAAAAATTCATAGAGGTGAACTGGTCTCCTTTATCATCGAGCAATACTAGGTAATCTTCCTTCAATACTTTTGCGAGCATTGCCTCACCTTCTTTTTCTTTCAATTGTTCCGAATTTAAAGAGTTGGCATTCTTGACATCGGGAAGTTCAATCTTCTCAAAATTTACATAATGTGAAAGCCGTTGAGCGTAATTTTCCTCCAATTTTCTCAGAGAAGCATCCGCTGTTTTACCGACGACCATCAAACGGACTTTCATTATTTTCCTTGACGCACCTCTTTAAGGGTACTGAAAAATATAACCCCGTAACCAATCGCTAACATGGCATGAAACGGCACCATTCCAAAGTCAGCGTAAATGAGTCGATTAACCGCCGTAAAAGCAAAAACACTCATGAGTATCCCTTCAGCAATGTTCACAATGGAAAGGCTCTTTTTGTCGTAATGATTTCCGCTGAATTCATCCTTTTTGGCAACGTTGAACTTTGGAGTTCTCACGAAGGAACTTTTGATCCTCAAATATCCCTCAATCACTGCTACGGCGTTGCTCAGGGATAGAGCCATGGATACCGAAAGAAACTGAAAGAACCGAAGGGTAAACCGCCATAAATCCGAAAGGAAGTGACCTTTCTTATCCCGATAAGAATTCCAATAATAAAAGGCCAGGAATACGGTGCTTGAAATGAACAAGGCTCCAAATTGCACAAAGAAATTCAGATCAGAAAACGAATCTTTGATATGAAGTATCGCCAAGCTCAACAAGGATAAAATGAGAATGAATACAAAAACCGATGAGTTGAAGAGGTGCGCTAGTCCATGAATTCGGTCCGAAAAACGAAGGCCTTTTTGAGCAATCAAGCGTCTGCGAATTTTGATAAAAACCTCAGCTCCTCCTTTCATCCAACGGTGTTGTTGGCTTTTAAGCGCCGACATGGTAATCGGTAATTCCGCAGGCGATTCAACATCTTCTAAATAGGTGAATTTCCACCCCTTCATTTGGGCGCGGTAGCTTAAGTCGAGGTCTTCCGTTATCGTATCATGTTCCCATCCCCCGGCATCTTCAATGCACGTTTTTCTCCAAATACCCGCCGTACCGTTAAAATTAATGAAGTGACCCGAAGCATTTCTACCTTGTTGCTCAATGGCAAAATGTCCGTTGAGCCCAAAGGCTTGAAGTTCTGTTAGGACCGAATACGATTTATTCAGATGTCCCCAACGCGTTTGAACTACTCCAATGTTCTCATGATTGAAATGAGGAATAGTTCGAATGAGGAAATCTTCGTCCGGAACAAAATCAGCATCGAAAATGGCAATAAACTCTCCCTCCACTTGATCCATAGCAGCATCCAAAGCCCCTGCCTTGTAACCCGTGTTTTTCACTCGATGGACGTGTTGAATATTCACTCCTTGGGCCGCGATTTCGGCGACTTTCCGGGCAATGATATCCTTGGTTTCGTCCGTGGAATCGTCTAGCACTTGAATTTGTAATTTCTCCTTCGGATAGTTGAACTTAGCCGTTGTTTCAATAATTCGCTCTGCTACGTACATTTCATTGAACATGGGTAATTGTACAGTAACTTTCGGTGCCGAGGCAGGATCAAAGGTCGGAGTTGGTGCAACGTCTTTTTTCTTCGATCTACGATAATTGATGGCTAAACTCAATTGCACAACGCTATAGTAAAAAATCATGATGAGGCAAAAACCGTAAACCACCAAAATAATTTTAGCCAATACATGGGACCAATAATGTTCCTTAACATAGGTTTTTCCATTCGCAGCAGTAAAAGTACGGTCTCCCCAATTGAATAACCAAGTCACTTTTAGCCGGGCACTGAAGGGTTCATCCTTGCTGAACGTGTAATGTACCAAGTGCTCCTTACTGTTGGTTTCAAAGAGTGCCAAGGTATCGGACAAATAGTTTTTATCCGTTAAAAGAAGCAGGCTTTTCCCGATGGGAACTTGTTTGAAAACAAAAATTCCGTCGTTCGACTCCGTTGTAAAACGTTTGCCTGATTTCAAGGAAATCAATTCAACTTGAACCTCATCTGTACCCGAACGGGTTTTAAAGTCAACTAAATATCCTTTAATTTCTTGAGTTTTCAAGGTTAACGTGGAGGCTGAAGCCTGATAAAACAACGAGAGGATGGCAAGGGTTAGGATCAATCGCATGGGTTTCCTGTGTAAATTTGAAACAAAGATAAATTATTCTTGAATCAATGTCATTTCATCAACCAGATGCTTTGCGCCTGAATACACATCCATAACCCAAAGCACGTAGCGAATGTCCACAACAATGTTCCGGCAACGGTCAGGATCAAAAAGGTAATCGCTCATGGTGCTTTCCCAGGAACGGTCGAAATTCAAGCCCATCAAATTTCCCTTAGCATCTAACACCGGAGAACCCGAGTTCCCACCGGTCGTGTGGTTGGACCCTGTAAAACAAACCCATAGCTCACCTTCTTGACCGTAGGCACCATAGTTTTTAGATTTAGCCAACTCAAGCATGCGAGGTAACAACTCAAAATCCGGATTCCCTGTAGCATTTTTGGCGATCATTCCTTCAAGCGTAGTATGTTCCGTGTACGCCATTCCGTCTACCGGTGCGGAACCTTCCAGTTGACCGTAGGTAATTCGTAGCGTTGAATTGGCATCGGGCCAGTGTTTTTCCAAAGGAAACATGGCATATTTACCTTCAACATAGATTTGCATTAAGGCAGAAATCTTCGCCTGATATTGCCTGTAGGCTGGGACCACTTCTTGAATGAAAATAGGATAAAAAGTTTGGTAAAATTGGTACCCAGGATCTTTTGCCAACTTCTTGTAGGTTTTGAGGCTATAGGTTTGGATGAATTTCAAAAAACGCGACGAATCAGTGTAAATCGAATTGGCGTAAATGTTCTTCGTTAATTCAAGTACCTTTACTTGGTTCCAATTATTAATGTAATCGGCCTCTTCTTTTTGGTAGCGTGCTGTCAAGGCGGCGAAAATTTCCTGATCCACCTGCGCGTTGTAGTTTTTAAAGAAGGCTCGTGCGCTGGCCATTAATTTCGTTTTCTCGGCAACGAATGAATCGGGAGATTTTTCCCAATCGCCGTTGAACAAATCGTTCGACGCTTTGATTAATTTAAATAACTCAGGTCCCACGGCAAAATACTCAACGCCCATCGCATATCGAAACTCTTTATTGGAATTCATTTTTATCCATTGATTCAAGGAATCCAAGGCATCGGCATATTTTTTCCATTCAGGCTTGGTAGCCGCTTGGGATTTATAACTCGTTTCATAGCTTTGTTTAACCGCTATCCCGTCCAAATTTTTCAGTCCTTCAACTTGCCCAATCCACTTTTTCCAAGCGTTAGCAATGGAGGCTTGTTTCGCGGAGTATTGGATACGAATGAGGTCCGAAGATTTCATTCCTTTACCGATGGCCTCCAAACTCTCATCCCGCATGGCAATACGCGCAGGACGTTCTTGTTCCACGATAAACTTCAAGTATTCTGAAACCACGTGCTGTTCGGTAACTCCAGGAAAACCATACACCATGGTAAAGTCTCCTTCTTGGCGGTCTTTGAAGGAAATATTGAGGTATTGAATGGGTGTGTAAGGGATATTTTCTACGGAATAAGGAGCCGGTTTGTTGTCTTTTCCCACATAAATTCGAAACACGGAAAAATCTCCGGTGTGTCTTGGCCAAACCCAGTTGTCGGTGTCTCCACCAAATTTCCCAATCGAATTCGGAGGAGTGCCAACGAATCTTATGTCTTTGAACACCTCTTTTACCATCAGATAATAGGCGTTACCGTAATCAAAAGCTTTTACTTCGGCCTCGTAATGGGTGCCTTCAACGGCTTTCTTCACCAAGCTTGCGATGTTCTGGTTAATGACCGTTTGATCGTCTTTTCCGGAAGCGCTGTTCAGTACCATTGCTGTAACGTCCTCAATCCGGACAATGCGCATGGCTGTTAAACCAGGATTTGCTAATTCATCTTTTTTATCTTTTGCCCAGAAACCGTTCTTCAAATAATCGTGTTCTAAGCTTGAATGCGATTGGATTTGAGAATAACCGCAATGGTGATTGGTGAGGAGCAAGCCTTGGCTAGAAACCAGCTCTGCGGTGCATCCCCCTCCAAACTGCAGAATGGCATCTTTCAAACTGGCTTGGTTGAGGCTGTAAATTTGTTCTGCTGTAAGTTTCATGCCTCTGGCTTGCATGTCGGACTCAAAAGCCTTAATTAACAGAGGAATAAGCATTCCTTCGTCGGCTCGAACGGAACCAACAAAGAAAGAAAAAGCAAAAAACCAAAGGAATAACCTCTTCACCATGGAAATAAATTTCCCCAAAAGTACTTCAAATGTTTCAAAACACGGATTCGCGGGAATCTTTACCTTTGCGGCGGAATGTTAGAGGTTATTCAGGATTTATCGAAGTTCAAGCCATCCACTAAACCCTTGGTAACCATCGGGACTTTCGACGGGGTACATGCCGGGCACATGCAAGTGATCCAACGTTTGGTAGAAAATGCCCAAGCACAGAACGTAGAAAGCATGCTGATAACCTTTGATCCGCATCCCAGAGAGGCTTTAGGCCTTGGTAAAATAGCGTTGTTGAGCCTGCTTGGAGAAAAAATCAAATTGCTCGAATCTACGGATTTGGATTTTTTGCTGGTACTTCCGTTTACGCGTGAATTCTCTGAATTAAGCGCCTTGGAATTCATTCACGAATATTTAATAAAACAGCTGAATATTTCAGGGATTATTTTGGGATACGACCATAAATTTGGTAACAAGCGTGAGGGAGGCATTGAATTATTGAAGCAAGAGCTCTTACCCTTAGGGGTTGGTGTAGAAGAAATTCCTGCGCAAGCCGTGGATTCTATCATTGTTAGTTCGACCAAAATTCGCCATGCTTTAACCCTTGGAAATCCAAAGGAAGCCAACCGTTTACTGGGATATAACTACGCATTTGAAGGGAAGGTAGTGCATGGATTAAAGAACGGAAGAATGCTGGGCTACCCAACCGCCAACCTGGAACCAACTTCCCCCTCAAAACTAATCCCCGGAAAAGGGGTTTATGCCGTGCAATGTTTTGTAAACAATCTACAATGCAAGGGCATGATGAACATAGGAATACGTCCAACTTTGGACGGGCTTCAGGAAGTCATTGAAGTTCATTTACTCGATTTTAATTCCGACATTTATGGTGCAACCGTTCGCGTTGAATTGCACGAACGCATTCGAGACGAACAAAAATTTAGCAGCTTAAACGAATTAAAAGAACAACTTGCCAGAGATGAAAAACACGTTCGGAGTACTTTTCTGCTTTCTTAGTTTTTTCGGAACGTCACAACCTGACCGAACGTACCGACTCGCGGACCTTGAAAAAGCGGTAAAGGACAGCGTATATTCCTTGGATTTAAGGCGCGAAAAATTGTACAACATTCCGGCCATCGTTTATGAATTACCGAATTTAACCCGTTTGAACCTCTCAAAAAACAAATTAGAATTGATCGGTGACTCATTAACCTTACTTAAAAAGTTAACCCATTTAGATTTGAGCAACAACAAAATGAAAGCTATTCCTTATGCCATTTTTCAACTTGAATCGCTCACCCATTTGTCTTTAGGGTTAAATCAAATTGAACGAATACCCGACGAAATATCCTACTTAACGCAATTGGAATCCCTCGATGTCTACGACAATGCCATCCAATATTTTTCACCGAACCTAAAAACTCTTCCTCATTTAAAGAAACTGGATATTCAAGGGGTCATGTACGGACATGATATGCACAAAAAACTGGTCCAGGATTTTAAGCATTGCACCTTGCTCATCGATCCTCCCTGTTCCTGCATGGATTGAGGTGAAATTTTCTAATGGAGGGCGCCCAATTGAAGAATCCTTCTAACTTTGAAGGGTGAAAGCATGGTTTGTTGTACTCTGCGCCTCATTAAGTCTGACATTTTTCGGGCAAAATTCTCTCTTTAATGGAGATTTTGAATTGGGAGGACCTAATATTGGCTTTAATGTTAACGGAAATGGGTACGTACTTTTATC
>JBJTXE010000048.1:0-3325 GCA_046082075.1 Bacteroidota bacterium | reverse complement strand
CCTACCGCTTGATCTTGTGGTTTATACGGATGATTGGTACAAGGATGCCATTAAACAAGACGGCGGATATAGCCTGGAATTAATCAATCCCAACGATCCTTGTTCCGATGAAAACAATTGGATGGCTTCCAACGACCCAAGCGGAGGAACACCGGGGTTGGTGAACTCTGTGTATGACCTAACACCCGACACCCAAGCTCCGAGCATTTCCTTGATGGTGGCATCAGCGCCCAACTATCTGCAAATTTGGTTCGACGAAGGCATGGATTCTAGCAGCTTAGTAAATGCCTTGTACCAATTTAGCCCAGCACTAACCCCGAGCATGATCTACGCCAACGGAACGTTCACGAATACGGTCATTCTTCAGTTTGTCGAAAATTTGGCGCCGTCTCAAATCTACACCTTAACCCTTCAAAATGCCGCGGATTGTTGGATTAATTCACAAACCTTGGTCGGGCAATTTGCATTAACCGAAACGCCACTAGCAGGTGAAATTATCATCAATGAAATCCTTCAAAATCCCTACAATGGGGGACAAGACTGGATTGAATTGTACAATAACTCTAACAAGATTTTTAATTTGAAAAACCTTCAATTGGCCAATTTTGACAACGATACCATTGCAAATTTTAAAACCGTTAACGTAAATTTCATGTTGAAACCTGGAGCCTACGCGGTGTTGGGCAAGGATTCGGTTTTCGCAAAAATGAATTATCCGTTTAACGGGACAGGAACCTTTGTGCATGCCGAATTACCTAGTTATAATAACGACTCAGGAAGTGTTTACCTTTTCAATGAAAATCAAACCCTATTGGATTTGGTGAAATACTCCAACGAATGGCAATTCCCACTCTTGGACGATGTAGATGGTGTTTCATTGGAGCGTCTCGACCCCAACGGAGCCTCCAGCGATGGAATGAATTGGCACAGTGCCGCAGAAGCGGTGAAATTCGCAACACCGGGATTAAAGAATTCTCAATACCTGCCCGTAACCGTGAACGGAAGTTTTACCCTCGAAAGCGACCTTTTTTCACCGGATATGGATGGTTATTTAGATGTGATGCAAGCCACTTACAGCATGGCACAACCGAGCTGCCTTGGCACAGTGAGCATCTACGATGAACGCGGCAGGCTGATCCGAACCTTGTTCAAAAATCAATTGTTGGGCAGCACCGGAAGTTTCTCATGGAACGGGGTGAAAGATGACCAAACCAAGGCCTCCATTGGCGTTTACGTAATCGTTTTTGAGGCGTTTTCCTTGGACGGTGGACTGCTCTATACAGGTAGAAAAGCGGTTACGTTAGCAGGTAATATCTAAGCATGTTTTCGGCAGGAAAAAAGAACTGGATCAAGAAATTCTTTGCCCTTGTAAAGGAGGATAAAATTACCCTACTTGGTCTTGAAACGCAGGAAACCAAAGAAAACACTCTTCGATTGGTTTGCGAACATAGTGGTCTCTTGTACGGCGTCCCCAACAGGAACATCTACACGAATCACATGGTGGAACATTCGACCCGAACCGAAAAGCTGCAATTGTTATTTTTTGAAGGCCTGCTATTGACCTACACCTTAAACCGAACAGGAAACCTCGATCAAGAGGACTTTCTTCAATCCCTTTGCTCTTTTTTTAAACTCGAATTAAGTCCCTCGAAAACTTGGTTGGGAAGAAAAAAATCACCGGAGAAAGCGCTGTTAATCGAACGAGCGATCGATGAGCGAATTCGAGTGCAAAGTTCGTATATCAATAAGAATTATTGGTTCAATCACCTAACCAATCCCTTTCTTTTCATTGATGTTATCGCCTACCACGACTTTCTTCAAGGAAAAGAACAAGCGGATGACGAACGCCAATCGTCGATTGAATTATGCCTAACGGTTCTTGCAGGCATCCGACGAAAGGCAAATGCTCAAGGGGTTCATTTTTCTGAAAAACTTTTCAAAAACTTACTGAACAGCTCAGGTTTGAGCGATGGACAAATCGCTCTTTTAGGTGCAACGTCCCTTGAGGATTCCGCATATCAAACGGCAAAACAAGCCTTAGTTCAACAAGAGTTGCTCTTGTACTTTACCTTGCACTTTTTAGCCTTACTGCATTACAGGCACGACGAAAACCTTGAAACGCCATCCGAATTCATGGTAGAAGTCGGCACAGAACTGGGGTTGAGCAGAGAAAAAAACGAGGAAATTTTCTGGGAATACCGTGCCTCCCTGAGCGCCCACTCGGAATCATTCTATAACTTGTTGTCGGAATCTGAAACCAAGGTCATAACCACCCATTTGTCGAGAAAGTACCGACGTGTACTCGGACGTAACAAGGACCGTCTGGTGCAAGAACTCAAGGAGAGTCAAGAGTTGGTGTACCTCATCCGGCAATCGGCCAAACGTGAATTGACGGCCGAAGAAAAAGAAAAAGTCAAAGAACAATCCTTGGATTTATTGAAAACCGTTCCCAGCATTGGCATCTATTTACTTCCTGGCGGTTCACTTTGGCTACCCATTGTTTTAAAGTTAATTCCGGAACTTTTGCCTTCCGCGTTTAAAGAAAATGAGGTCGAGGAGAAGAAATAGCTGGTGCAATTCTTTACCTTGCTTTTTCCACGTACCCTGAGTAGGCCGAAGGACGTATCTCCGCCTAGGCGGAGGGTGCGGTAAAAAAGTAGAGGAAAAAAATTTAACTTACGATTCCAAATCCCCGAACATGGCCATAATGGCTGATTCGTTGGGTGCGCAAACGCCGTGTTCCGTGATTAAACCCGCAACCAATCGAGCTGGGGTAACATCAAAGCCGTGATTCACAGCTTGCGTAGTTTCTGGACAAATTAATACAGGCTCTATGGCTCCCGCAGCACTCTTGCCTATCACATAGCGCACCTCGTCTTGGTTTCGTTCTTCGATCGGAATTTCTTTCAATCCGTCCCGCACCGATAAATCCAAGGTGGTCGAGGGTAAGGCGACATAAAACGGGATCTTGTTATCGTGCGCCGCTAAAGCTTTCAGGTAGGTTCCAATTTTATTGGCTACATCACCTTGCCGTGTGGTTCGGTCCGTACCTACAATAACCATGTCCACCATGCCGTGCTGCATCAAATGCCCGCCCGCATTGTCCACGATTAAGGTGTGCGGAATCCTGTGCCGTGTAAGTTCGTAGGCCGTTAAGTTGGCTCCTTGGTTGCGCGGTCGTGTTTCGTCTACATACACATGCACGTCAAGTCCTTTTTGTTTCGCTTGGTAGATCGGGGAAGTAACTGTTCCCCATTCAATACAACCCAACATGCCCGCATTGCAGTGGGTTAAAATATTGATACGCTGACCTGGCGTTTTAGCG
>JBJTXE010000047.1:0-2254 GCA_046082075.1 Bacteroidota bacterium | reverse complement strand
GCATCTCGTCCCACAACGACTTTAATACGCGCGGTTGTTGTGTTATTTTTCAACCAAGTTCCATAAGCGGATGCAAAAAGTACGGCATCAATCGGGGTTAAGTTATCGCCTGAAGCGCCACCAATCGTTCCCCGAAAACCTGAAATGGATTTAATGAGCGTCATAGTTTCTTTTGAAGTTTGATCATTTGCAGCAAAGCAACCGCGCATTCAATGCCTTTATTACCGTGTATTCCACCTGAGCGATCTAAGGATTGCTGTTTGTTCATATCGGTTAACACACAAAAACTGATGGGTTTATTGAACTTCAGCATAACGTCCATGACGCCTTGTGTTAATCCTTGACAAACGAAATCAAAATGCTTGGTTTCTCCTTGAATAACATTGCCAATTACGATTATCCCATCTAAATCGGCCTGTTGCGTAAACAACAACTGAGCGGCTAAAGGCAGCTCAAAAGAGCCAGGCACTTTGACGTGTTCTACATGGGATATTTGGGCTTGCTTGAAAACGTCGAGTGCTCCATTTGCCAAGGAAGCAGTGATTTCAGCGTTCCATTCGGAAACTACGATTCCTAGGCGAAATTCAGAACAATCTTCGAGTTGGCTGCTTGAAAAGTTGGATAAATTGGTCCCAACGGTTGCCATTCCTATTTGCTTTGGACCGACGCTACACGCGAAATATACTTGTCAATGGTCTTCTGATTGGCGTAATCCGGATAATCGTCCCTGATTTTCGAGAAATGGTTTGAGGCCGCCTCATAGTTTTTGGCCAATTCAGCATGCAGACCTGCTTTGAATAAGTACATGGGCGAAGTGAAGTCGTTTTCCATTGCATTGGCCGCTTTTTCGTATAATTCTGCTGCGTCTTCGTATTTTTTTAATTCGGACAAACAATCTCCCTGTAGACCGATCGACATAGTTGAAAGGTAGGTGTCATCCACCGAAACCCCTTCAAATTGCTCTAATGCTTTTTGGAATTCACCTTTCTTCATATATTGAGTTCCTAGCAGGTATTGCCCAATTTCTCCTCCCGTGTGCCCGTCGTATTTTTTAACAAATGGAATCAACAGTTTAATCGCTTGATTTGTGGAATCTTTCTCAACATAATTGAGTGCCGACCACCAACCATCGTTCGCCTTATTGTCCGCGGGTGCCCAAATCAATTGACGGTAACCCAAAAAGAGTATCAACGCTCCTAGAACGCCTCCCGTAATGTACACCCCTAATTTAAAACGCTTGTTGGTATTGAACTGTTGTTTAAGGCTGTCGGTTGATAGGTTAAAATCTGCCATTTCGAATAATTTAAGTGCAAAAGTAACAAATTTTATTGCAAGGTTGCAAAGATGTTATTGGGTTATTGGGTTGTCGTAATCTTGCAGTGAAGTTTAACCAAAAATAAAAGCAACATGAAAAAAAGAACAATTTATCAGATGATCATTGACCAAAGCGGTTCTATGCAAGGGAGCGAGCAACAAGTAGTCACAGGATTTAACGAGCAACTACAATCCATGAAGACTACCCAGGAGAAATATCCTGAACAGGAAATCATCATGAGTTTGAAGTTTTTCAACAACGAAGTCGGGCCAAATACCGTGAATTTCGAACCAGTCTCCCGCTGTAACGAGCTTAATCCACACCATTACAGACCCTCGGGCAGTACTGCCTTGTTAGATGCCATTGGAAAGTCTATTTATGACATCAAGACCAAGTACGGATCAGAAATTCATGCCAATGATACCACGGTGGTGTTTATCATCATCACAGATGGACATGAAAACGCATCGCGAATGTACACCTTTGACGACATTCAGCGGATGATTGGCGAGTTGGAAGCAACCGAAAATTGGAATTTTACCTTTATGGGAGCGGACTTAGACGCCATCAACGCCGCTAGCAGGTATGGAATCCATGCAAACAGTACGATCTCTTTTGATAAATCGGATTATGCTCGAGTCAGCCGCGAATACTTAACCGAAGCTTCGGAAGATTATGCCCGTAAAAAACAGCAGGGCGAAAAACCAAAAGGCTTTTTTGATATATTTGATAAAAAAGACTTGCGTAAGAAATAATGAAGGTTCATTTAATTCGAGCGGCTGATTTTTCAGCCCATACCTATCAAGCGGTTCTTCAAATCGTCACTTCCTTTCCAGGGCCCGTAAATTACGTGCCCTCGGAGACGGAGGTACAGATAAACCAAGCAATAGAGCAGGAGATTAGCAACCGAGAATCCTTTGAAACGGGAAAACAGCCTCC
>JBJTXE010000046.1:0-7153 GCA_046082075.1 Bacteroidota bacterium | reverse complement strand
CCGATTCAGAATAAGACCTTGTTGGACGGAATGACCATTTACAATCCCTTTCATTCCATTGGTTTTTTCTCAATTTTTGACACGGAATTGGTTAAATCGGTTGACATCTATACAGGAGGCTTTGAATCAAAATACGGAGGTCGGGTATCTTCCATCATGGACATTTCTTACCGTGATGGGGATCGTGGGTCTTTTGGTGGGAAGGCATCCTTGTCTCCATTTTTAGCGAAATTAGTCTTGGAAGGTCCATTGAGTAAGGCAAAAAAAGGCCGTCTCTCTCCGGGATCCTACATGGTTACTGCCAAACACAGCTTGCTAGATTACACCTCTAAATCCTTATATCCACGGGTTAATGAAGGCGATGGATTGCCGTTTAATTTTACCGATTTATACGGTAAAGTAACATTTACCGGTGATGGAGGTTCGAAGGTGAGTGTTTTTGGTTTTCACAACCGCGACAGTGTTAACTATCAAATCGCTGATTTAAATTGGCAAGCTTCTGGAGGAGGGATTAATTTCTTGCTCATTCCTTCAGGGTCTCCTGTTTTTGTTCGAGGGCATGTGAACGGATCCAATTTTGAAACCACCTTCAGCGAATCGGAAGTAGAACCGCGTTATTCAAAAATTGGCGGTTTTGACCTTGGATTTGATTTTTCTTACTTCCTGAAAAATGAAGGGGAAATGAACTACGGCTTTAATTTTTCAGGGTTTAATACCGAATTTGTCACTTTCAATGAAGCAAAACGACGCATCGAATTATTCAACTTCAATACGGAAATTGGAGCATACTATAACTACCGACGCGTTTCGAAAAACCAAAAATGGGTGATGCAGGCTGGATTCAGAATTCAAGCTTACGCCTCACTTAGCACCATTTCGCCTGAACCTCGATTGGGCTTAAAATACAACGTTTCCGATCAACTCAGGGTCAAATTTTCAGGAGGTCGTTATTCACAGAACTTCACGTCTGCCTCAAGCGATAAAGATATTGTAAACCTGTTCAACGGCCTTTTATCTGCGCCTACCAATGTCCAAGAGGAATTCGTTGATGAGTTTGGTAAAACCAAAAAAATTAAAAATGGGCTTCAATATGCTTGGCATGGCATTCTAGGAATGGAGTACGATCTGAATAAAAACAACTTTATCAATGTTGAAGGATATTACAAGTATTTCTCACAACTCAGCAACATTAACCAAAACAAACTGTACGAGGATTTAGCTCAATTTGCTAACGTTGCGGATGTGTTCAAAAAGGATTTCATCATCGAATCAGGGACCACCATTGGACTTGATGTATTATACAAGCTTACATTGAAGCGATTCTTTTTCTGGGGCGTATATTCCTACAGTTATTCCACCCGTTGGGATGGATTTGCTGAGTATTTCCCGGTATTTGATCGAAGGCACAATGTAAACGTTGTTGGGTCGTATCAATTCGGCAAGAAGAAAGACCTTGAATTAAACGTTCGATGGAATTTAGGATCAGGACTTCCTTTTACACCCACTGCAGGATTTTACCAAGCAGAGAATTTTTCGGGAGGTGTAACTACAGACTATGTAACGAACAATCCCTCCACAATCAGTACCCTTCTCGGAACCTTCAACAGCCGAAGGCTGCCTTCGTATCACCGATTGGATATAACCGTCAAAAAACAATTCAAATTCAAAAATAAAACACATATGGAGGTCACTGGCAGCATTACCAATGCGTACAACCGCAACAATATTTTTTACGTGAACCGAATTACCTCCAAGATTATTTATCAATTTCCCATCCTACCAAGCTTAGGAGTCAGTTATAAATTTTAACCATGGCAATTCTCCACCCATTCCGAGCTATTCGTCCGGTAAGGGACAAGGTGCATTTAGTAGCGACAAGGCCTTATTATTCGTACAAAAGCAACGTATTAAAAGCGAAAATCGAGGACAATCCTTTCACGCTGTTACACATTATCAATCCGGAGTTCAATAAAGCATTAAAATCCAAAGCAAATTCACCCGAACGATTTGCTTTGGTTAAAAAAGGATATGACTCTTTTCAAGAAAAAGGCATTTTAATTCAAGACGCAGAACCCCACTTATACCTTTACCGGCAAACGACAAGCGACCGGAGTTACACAGGAATCATTGGCGGAGCGGACGCCGAAGACTACCTCAATGATATCATCAAAAAACACGAAGCTACACTCACCGCGCGCGAAGCGGTTTTTACCGAATATCTTGAAGTCGTAGGATTAAACGCCGAGCCAGTCTTAATGTCGTACCAAGGCACTGAACGCATTGATGCACTGATTGCTGCGGTATTGGTAAATCGTCCTGAATATGAATTTACGACTACCGACCTGATCAAACATGAGCTTTGGATTATCGACCAAGTAAAAACCGAGGAACTCATTCAAAGCTTTCTTCAAATTCCTGCCACCTATATTGCAGATGGTCACCACCGGAGCGCCTCTTCTGTAGCGTATTATTTACAAGAAAAATCCAAAGGTCATACGGAGAAAGGACGGAAGTTCTTGTGCTATTATGTGCCTGAAGAAGAATTGAAAATCCTAGAATTTCAGCGGCTCGTTCGACACATTAATGGTCAATCGAATGAGGACTTTTTAAAGCAGCTTGAAAAATGGGGAACCCTTGAAGAACTTCGTACGCCACGAAAACCTCAAAAAAAGCATGAAATCACAATTTACCTCAACAAAACCTGCTTTAGCCTCATCTTCAATGAATCCCTGATACAGAAAGATCACCCAACCTTAAGCCTTGATGCGGAACTTCTAACTCAATGGATTTTACAGCCCATATTGAACATCCAAGACCTTAAGACCTCTGAAGATATATCCTTTGTTCCCGGCAACACGCCCTTCAATGAAGTGTTAAATCAGGTAAACGATGGGTCATTTTCAGTGGCTTTCTTCCTGTACCCTATCACAATGGATGAAGTCAAAAAAGTAGCCGATCACCGCATGTACATGCCACCAAAATCCACGTGGGTTGAACCCAAATTACGCAGCGGTCTCACCATAATGAACCTCAATGATTAGCGAAACGATTCATCAAATCAAGGCCTCGCTTCCCGTAATAACCAAACTCATCGCCGTATCCAAAACGCAGAGTATGTACAAAATCATGGAAGCCTACGAGGCTGGACAACGGGATTTTGGCGAAAACAAAGTACAAGAATTGGTAGCGAAATACGAAGCCCTACCCAAGGATATCCGATGGCACATGATCGGTCACTTGCAGAGTAATAAGGTCAAATATATTGCTCCATTCGTGCATTTAATTCACGGCGTTGATAGCCTAAAACTGCTGCAAGAAATCGATAAACAAGGACAAAAAATCGGACGCAAAATATCGTGTTTACTGCAATTTCATATCGCACAAGAGGAAAGTAAATTTGGTTTTTCGATGGAGGATGTGAACGAATCCCTTATCCCGAAGAACCTCGATTCACTGAGCCACATACAACTTTGCGGGGTCATGGGCATGGCCACGTTTACCGACAACACCGCACAAATTCGCCAAGAATTTAAGGCATTGGTCTCGACCTTCAATGCCCTAAAACAACACCATTTTTCCTCCGTTGAAAGCTTCCAAGAAATTTCCATGGGCATGAGCGATGACTATCCTATTGCCGTCGAAGAAGGCAGCACCTTCATTCGGGTAGGAAGTAAAATTTTTGGTAAAAGATTGTAATTACATTTATTTTTGTTCTTAATTTAGTCCATGATCGAAAATGACATCATAGACTTGTCGAACGATATTATCGAAAGTCCAACAAAATTATCGCTTGGATTTGAACCAGGTATGTTTTCTGGGAAAATCGTAAAGTCCTTACCGAATCATGCAAAACTCTCGGAAATAGCCGCGCTTTACAGTGAGCACTTACTTTCGTTCAAGGGCGTATATTCAACCACAGAGCAAACAAGAGCATTAAGTGAGTTCCGATTCAAATTAGTCCAACTTTACAATACGGAATCACCGAATTAGAAAATTTAGATGGTATGCATAAATTAATAAAACCTGCGCTAATTTTGTTGGTAATTATTGGCGTTTTTTTGGGTTTAGCCTTTAGCGGCATATTACCCTCAGCCATCAATCCTTTTAAGAAAAAGGAAATGGAGATTACTGAAACGGCTCTAAAAGTAGAGGATGTAAAGGCCATTGCACAGCTATTCACTCAACAGTACGTGAATGAATTCATTGTGAAAAAGGTTCATAAAACCAAAGGTTTTTTCTACGGCTACTCGTCAGATCAATTAATTATTATTGCAAAAGGAACGTGTTTTGCGGGTACCGATTTGTCGGGATTGAAACAAGAAGACATTAAAATTCTTGACTCGTTATCTGTAGAAATAACTATTCCCAAGGCCAAAATCCTTCAAAGTATAATTAACCCAAGTGGATTTAACATATTTGTATCTGAAGGTTATTGGGAAGACAACTTTAAGGCAGTGCAAAAGGTGAAACTAGAAGCGGTAAAAACCTTGGCGAAAATGGCCAAAAATACCGCCATTCTAAAAAAGGCTGACGCAAAGTCTATAGAAATTATGGAGAAGTTCATGCGGTCCGTGGGATATTCAAACGTTAATGTAAAATTGAAATGAAAACAATCTATATTCTCGTACTTGCTGTACTCGTTGTTTCGTGCACCAAAGTAGAAGATGTAAATGGAATCAACGACAAGAAAGTAATTGATGCTATTAAAGCCATGAGCAAATTGGGGACCTCGGAATACACCCTGAGCAAAGTTTTGGCTGGAGAAGATAGTCAATGGTATACGATAGGCTCACGTAAAATTATGATTCAATGTAAAGCCTACCTTATAACTGGAATAGATGCGGGTCAAATTCAATTTACCGATGTAAATCCTAAAGAAAAAAAGATAAAACTTACCATCCCACCTGTTGAAATACTCACTTTCAATATTCCCCCCAATGAAATTAAAACCATAAGCTTGGATGTTGGATTTTTCCGGGATAATTTCTCATCAAAGGAAAGGCAACAATTTGAAACAATCGCTGAGGGTAAAATAAAAGAACAAATTAAAGAGCTTAATATTGTTGCTGAAACGGAAAAAAATGCGAAAATCTTCTTAGAAAGTATTTTAAGATCTTCGGGATTTGTCTCAATTGAAATACAATCTTCACCGTCTAAGATTTAAACTAAATTATTTTCTACCCTTCAATATCGAATTCAAAAAGTGCCTAATTTTAAAATAAAAAACTATGGGATTATTTTCTAACTTCTTCGACCGGTTCAAGTCTTCTGATTTTGATATCGAACCCAACCAAAAAGTGAAAACAGTACAAGCTGATTTCAAAGAGAATTTTGGTTTAACGTTACGTGTATACAAAGGAAAAGTACTTGCTGATCCTGATTTCACCTTTGCTAATTTAAACCAACGTACTTCGAAAAATGTTAATTGGAATGCCGAAGATTTGAAGATTCGAGCAAGCATGACGATAAAACAAGTTGAAGACATGATCAGTGAACAATTCGGATTGACCGTTCAGGTCGCGAACGAACATGATACGTATTGTGTTGCTAACAACTATACGATTGGTCAAGCTTCGAGAAAAGAAGATTTAGAAGATTGGTGTAAAAAAGAAGGATTTGCCAACAGTGAAGCGTATTTAAAAAGCGAAGGATTCAAGGATTGGGACGAATACTACGCCAAAAAACATAATAAATAAGGTTTCTTACTTTTTATCGTACACCAATTCGCAAACGATTTCGGGAGAAAAGTACTTTGTCGCCACGGCATTAATTTCTTCCAATTTTGCTGCTTGGATTTTACGGAAGGTTTCCGAAAGTGCATCGATTCGATCATAGACCAACAAGGTTTTTCCATTCGCCATACACCGTGCATTGTTGCTTTCTGAAGCGATGGACAACTGACCTAAAAACTGCACCTTGAGTTTTTGCAATTGGGCTTTGGAAAGGCCTTGCGTACTAAGCTTGCTCAATTCTTTTTTGGCCAATTCCATGGATTTATCCATGTTCTTTTGCTCTGCGGAAAGCAGTATCCCCCAATAGCCTGCATCCTCCAACGCCGTATAATTCGCCTCTACATGGTAAGCCAAACCATACTTTTCACGAATAACGACATTCAATCGAGCATTCATCGCTGGGCCTCCTAGGTAATTGATTAGGAGGTTCATCATTAAGCGGTCATCGTTGCGAAAAGAAGGGGCATAAGCCCCGAGAATGGCATGAGATTGATGGTTCGATTCCTTTTTACGCAAGTGAAACACTTGGGCTTTTTCGGGTACTTCGAACTGTAAATTTTGGGCATTTAAAGGTAATTCTGGCAAACATTCGTGAATCATGTTGATTAACCGTTGTTGGGATTCCTTTCCCACGTAGGAAATCACCAAATTATCCGCGGTGAAGTTGGACTGAATGAACTGCAACAAATCTTCTTGCTGTAAGCCTTTGACAGACTTCTTGGTTCCTAAAATCGGATTACCAAGCGTACTTCCCGGAAACAATAAGGCGTCGAATTCATCCATTAAACGGTCGACAGGACTGTCTTTGTAGGAATTAATTTCATCGATGATCACCTCTTTTTCTTTTTCAATTTCCTCCAATGGAAAGGTAGAATTCATGACCAAATCCGACATTAATTCAAAGGTTCGCTTGGTGTATTTGTGCAAGAAAGTGGCATGTACGCAAATTTCTTCCTTGGCGGTGAAAGCATTCAGTTCCCCTCCTACCTCATCAAGACGGGATAAAATCCACATGGGCCCGTGTTGCTGGGTTCCTTTGAAAATGCAGTGTTCGAGGTAATGCGCTAATCCTATTTTCTCCATGGATTCGCTTCTGCTACCTCCTTTGAAATAAAAAGCCAAGTGGCCCACGGGACTGTTCGACTTCAAGTAGGCCAATCGGATTCCTGAGGGCAAAACGATGATTTCCGTTGGTTTTTCCTTCATATCATTACGGATTCAAACGAAATTTATCCCATGTATTGGAATTCCCTTCGAATACCAAACGTTCGTGTAAGCGCGAAGGTTTTCCTTGCCAAAATTCAAACTTGCTTGGAACCAATGCCATCCCTCCCCAATGCGCTGGACGGGGAACTTCGTTCGGGTACTTTACCGAAAACTCCTGAAACCTTGCTGTCATATCCTCCATGGTATTTAACTGT
>JBJTXE010000045.1:0-4015 GCA_046082075.1 Bacteroidota bacterium | reverse complement strand
TGTTCAACGTTTTCCGCATAGCCGTACTTCACTTGACCCCAAGAGGTGATTCCAGGACGAACGCGGTTGAGTAAGGCGTATTGAGGTTCTTGTTGAACAATTTGATCGATATAAAACTGCCTTTCAGGTCGGGGCCCAACCAAGGACATGTGGCCGAGAATGACATTGATGAATTGCGGAAATTCATCCAAGCGGGTTTTACGCATAAAGCGACCTATTGGGGTAATGCGTGAATCGTTGGAAGAGGATAATTGCGGTCCGTTGGGTTCGGAATTAACGAACATGGTACGAAACTTAATGATTTGAAAAGGCTGATTGTTAAGACCAATTCGTTCTTGAAGAAAGAAAATAGGGCCGGGCGAACTCAATTTAACCAAAATAGCGCACAGGATATATAAGGGAGTTAACAGCACAACCGCCATAATGGAAAGAAAAATATCTAAAAAACGCTTCATGGCTTGTTGCCACAAAGGCATAACATCACGGTTAAGTTCTATGAACAAGGTGCCATAAATGTTGGTCATTTTAAGTTTCCCGCTGAGTAATTCGTACATATCAGGTAAGACCTTTACCACTATGTTGAAATTGTGGATTCTTGCGAGAATCTTTTGAAGTCGATCATGGTCGGAAGGCTCAATGGCCATGATGATTTCCTCTACCTCGTGATTTGCAAGAATTTCATGTAATTCTCGAACGTGACCCAAATACGGAAGTTGATCATCTAACATCCGGTCGGATCCATTAATATTTACATAACCGATAAACGTACAAACATTATGTTTTTGTCCTAGAACCTCATTGAAAATCAGAACAGCTCGTTCGCTACCACCAATAATGAGGGTTTTAAATCCTTGATTTTTCTTGCGCAATTGATTAATCATCCAGGTAACAAGCCCTATCCTGGGAAAAAGCGTCAAGCTTAAATGACATACTAACAAAATAGAAAAAGAAAGATAATAGCTTCTGTATGAACTAACATCATCGTCCAACAGCAAAAGAAAAAACAGCAATATCGAACCGAAAAAAGAGGCAAAAACCGTTAACTGTAGGATTTTCAATCGGTACAATCGTTTCACATTGAGGTAGGTACCCTGCAAAGCATAAAGCAGCAAAAAACCGACAGGAACCACTGTGGCTCCTAGATAGAACGTTCCATTCGGAACAAAGACTTTACCCTCGATAACTGTGGTCCTGGCAATGTAAAAGAGGGTCCATGCAGCAATGGCTGAAAAAAGGTCGAAAAGCGCTAAACTCAATGACCACTTATTTTTCATTGAAAATAGACCACTTTAATGTTATCAATGCGAATTTCGGTATTTGCCATTCCGCTTTCCTTGAAGGCTTCAAAACTGTGGTCGAAATAGGCATTGACATCGGATGCACCGATCAACTCTTTTAACGAAATATAAATTTTCTTCCATTTGACGGTTTCGGGTGTTGACTTATTCAATTGTATATTCGTATTCTTTTTGATACCGTTAGGAGAAATGGCAATTAACCCTGTAACTATGCGGTTGGTGGTGTAATAGTCGATTTCCAAATAAACCTCTTTGCCTTTCGCATGATATGACCCAAAAGTGGTATAAGCGATCCAAATGGAATCCATGGAATTCAAGTTGACCTTGGCGTAAGCATTTCCATTAAACGGCTGTAAATTTTGATTGCTGATAAAATAGTTGGCCATGGAGGTATTGGGATCGTTTTCCAACATGACATTAGCCCCTTCAAAATCTTCTATGATAAAATTGGTGGTGGACAAATAAGCGGTTGTTGGATTCAACGAAACGGTCTGGTTCGCAACGAGTTCAACCGACTGCTGAAATTCATTGCAAAAAGGATATATGCGTTTGGTTCCTGAAATACCATTATCCTTGATACCGGGATAAACTCTCACATTCACCGAACCGGTTTTCAAGATGGGAATTTTAACGGGGAGTTCAAAAACCCCAACGCACTCGTCATTGACGTATACCCAAGCCTCGCTAAAATTATGGGTTAATTCGCCTTCCGCACCGCTCAAGTTTGGATTGGAATTTAAAGACCATTTACCAACATACAGCCACGAAGGATCGGGGTTGTTTTTTACACACCCCGTAACCAATATCAACAACAAAGCAAAAACTGCGTTTTTGAATAGCATGCGCGTGGTTAACGTCGAAGTACTCATATTATTTTATGAAAGTATATTCAAAATCCGGTAAGCTAAATCCAAGGCCTCATGTCCTGCTTTTAGGTCAACAGAAACAGGCAAGCCCTTGGATATGGCTTGGGCAAATTCTTTCAACTCTTCCTCGATCGCATTCGTTGGGTAAATCGGAGGGCTGTCAATGCTGAGTTTTTTTGAGGGTTTACCTTCTCCTAAATCCAAT
Organism: Bacteroidota bacterium; assembly: GCA_046082075.1. Classification (GTDB taxonomy): domain Bacteria; phylum Bacteroidota; class Bacteroidia; order Flavobacteriales_D; family Crocinitomicaceae; genus UBA952. Next base: position 1,646 of record JBJTXE010000045.1, on the reverse strand, counting down.
ACCATGTCGTAGGGATCAGGTTCGCCGCTTAAGGATTCCAAGCGCACTACCTCAATACTTTTATTCAAAAAATCAACCCCCACGTAGGCATCGCGTTGAAAAAAACGGGATTTGCGCATGTTTTTGAGGGAGATTCTGCTCGCCGTAAGGTTAGCGACCGTGCCATTCTCAAATTCTAATCGAGCGTTGGTGATATCATGGCTCTTACTGACCACTGCAACTCCCGAAGCAGAAATAGCAACTACTGGGGATTTTACCACATCCAGAATGATGTCTAAATCATGAATCATCAAATCCAACACCACCGGGACATCTGTTCCTCTTGGATTAAATTGGGCCAATCGGTGCGTTTCAATAAACTCGGGGGTATTGAGCAAGGGTTTTGCGGCGACGAAGGCGGGGTTAAAACGCTCAACGTGTCCAACTTGAAAGACCACGGGGTATTCTTGCAACAAAAGCATCAGTTCGGCACTTTCCTCGACCGTTTGAGTGATTGGCTTTTCGACGAAGACATGCAATTTCCTTTGCAATGCCACTTTAGCCCATTCAAAATGAAAGGGAGTGGGCGTTACAATATCCACGGCGTCTATTTGCGTAAGTAACTCATCTACTTGATCAAAGTATGGAATCCCTTGCTCCTCTGAAACTCGCTTGCCTTCGTGGGAGTCCACATCGTAAAAACCCACTACCTCAAAATACTGGTTCAGACCTTTAAGGATTCTTAAGTGAATTTTCCCCAAGTGTCCAATACCTAAAAGGCCAATCTTTATCATGGTGCAAAAATAAAAAAGCCACTAGAGATTCTAATGGCTTTGGCTAATTGTTTTTTTTGAAGTTATTTACTGACCGTTTCAACCACCGCCTTGAAGGCATCAGGATGGTTCAGCGCCAAATCCGCAAGAACCTTACGGTTTAGGGCCAACTCGCTTTTATTTACAAGTCCCATGAATTTGGAATAACTCATTCCATACTGACGTGCACCTGCATTAATTCGAACGATCCACAAGGATCGGTAGTTTCTTTTCTTTTGTTTTCTACCGGAATACGCATATTGAAGTCCTTTTTCGATAGCGTTTTTAGCAACGGTCCAAACATTTTTTCTTCTACCGTAGTATCCTTTGGCCAACTTCATGAAGTTTTTTCTTCGGGCTCTGGAAGCTACGTGATTTACTGATCTAGGCATAATTTACTTTTTTTGAAGCAGAGAGCCACGCTATTACAGTGGGCTTGGGTTCTATGCATCGGGTTAAACACTTTTTAAACCAACTACTATTTCATGCATAGTTGCATTTTGACATTCGACTCATCGGACGAATGCACCATTCCTGCGTGGGTAAGGTTTCGCTTACGTTTAGTGGACATCTTGGTTAAGATGTGGCTTTTGAACGCATGCTTACGCTTAATTTTTCCACTTCCAGTGAGCGTAAAACGCTTTTTAGCACTGGATTTTGTTTTCATTTTAGGCATTGTTTCTGTTCTTAATTAATTAACAATTAGCGTCTTTATTTCTTTTTTGAGTTGATCATCAAGATCATCTTCTTTCCTTCTAATTTTGGCAACTGCTCTACAATCCCCACATCCGCCAGTTCTTGGGCAAATTTCAAGAGCAGAATCTCACCCCGGTCTTTAAAAACAATCGTTCTTCC
>JBJTXE010000044.1:0-2126 GCA_046082075.1 Bacteroidota bacterium | reverse complement strand
GCTCGCGCTGTATCGGTCATTTCCGCACCAACACCAACCCAATACAAGGTTCTATCAAAATCAATATCGATGGTCGCTGGATTAGAAACTGGATTATAAGTTCCTAATTTCTCAATGAATTTTCCGTCACGTTTAGCTCGGCTGTCTGCCGCTACTAAATGAAAAAATGCTTTTCCTTTTTTTCCGTGACGTTGTAAACGAATTTTTGTTGCCATGATTGGTTATTTATTGAGGTACAAAACCTCGGTTAATAATTATTTTAAGGGTGCAAAGATAGGAGAAATAATTCGATTACCAAGAAATTCTAACCGAACTTCATGGTATATTGAAGCATGATGCTTCTTGGAGGTTCAATTTTTAAGGGCCGTAATGAATAACTGCGGTTCAAAACATTGGACCCAACGAGGGCAATTTTATGTTGTTCGTTAAAATGATAAGCAACTCGAGCATCAAAAATGGTGTTACCGAAACGATGGGAATTAAAATAATCCATGTATCGAATGTTTTGTTTATCGCCGCCTGATGCTGCTGTAGTTTCCTCAAAATCCTTAATAATTGCATCCATATTAACGATTTTACTGAAATATTTCATACTTAAACCAACAGAGAATTTCTCTTTTAATGTCCACTCTGCATCGAATTTGACATTGTGCAAAAACCGGTACTTGAGTATTCCACTAGCCGAGTCCAGGGAAGTAGTATTATAGCTGTACTTGCGGTTAATGTCATCAATTGCATAGACGTAATCCGGATTGAGTGTTTTTGGAACGATATAATTGTACCCCGTTAAGAAGGTAATTTCTGAATGTTCCCCCAGCTTACTTTTTCCTGCGAAAGAAATATCCAATCCTAGTACCCGTGATTTGCCCGTATTCAGAAATTTAAATCCTGCGAAAGAAGCAGGAGCATTGGCAACGTCCCATATACCAAACATATATTCAATGGTGTTTTGGTATTCCTGCCAAAAGGCTGCCGCGTCAAAATAAGCATAAACACCTCCAATTTTTAATCCTTGCTTCACTCCAACTTCAGCATTCCAACTGCTTTCTGGAAGCAATTGCGGATTCGGAAATACGCCAAAATTACCAACACCTGTTTTAATAAAACGTTCGGTAATGGTAGGAAACCGAAACCCTTGTCCAAAGGAGGCTCTCAAATAGGTTTCTTGGTGAAGTTTTAAATTCGCTCCGCAGCGAAAAATCGGTTTCATGGCGGTCACCGTATCGTTCAATTGAAAATACTCCATTCGGGCGCCAGCAGACACATTCAATACTTTGTGAAACGACTTCTCCATTTGTGTGTAAGCCGAGAGGTTTAACAACTGATTGTTCGGATCACCGCTGCCCACGTACATGTTGGCAAAGGAGTTTACAAAAGAACCCGTAAAACCTCCAATGAAATCCAATCCTCCCAATTGGGCATAGGATTTCTTGAACATATAATCGCCGTAGTACGTTGTTGCCCGATTATCTTGGTTCGCCGTCATTTGATTGTCATTGTGCAAAACTCGCGTTCTCAAATAATGATTTCCGCTGGTTTCAGTAATCAACTGCACAAAAGGATCGAGGTTAAATATTGTTTGGTCTTGTAAGAATACAGCGCCCGGATAGGCCCTGTAAAGCCCCGAGGTATCGTCCAACCATGCAAAGGACATGTTGGTTTGTGCCAACATTATATTACCGTTCAATCCATAACTTAGTCCTTTAATTTTCGAAGACCTTTTACGGACATTAAAATTAACTCTCGCTCTTTTCATCGCCATTTGACGGTCGGTGAAATTCGAAACCGTATCGACTACATACTTGCTAGGACGTGGAGCTCCGATATATCCGTGGTCATAATTTACATTACCTCCAACCACTACATCCCAGTTTTTATAGGCTTTGGAATGGATAAAATTAGCACCAGCAATCAAAGGAACGCCCGTCCACCACTTCGCCCCCTCTACCGATGGCGCAGAATACACACCGCTGTAAATATTGATTTTATTCAAGGGTTTGGATGTTGGGTAGGCTGTCCGTATGTGAATGGATCCCGACAAAGCTGAACTTCCTGACAAAACACTGGCTGCTCCTTTGATGATCTCAATTTGGCTAATGTTCTCCACGGGTACAAAGCCCCATTCA
>JBJTXE010000043.1:0-4094 GCA_046082075.1 Bacteroidota bacterium | reverse complement strand
TCAGCGGTTGTGGCGGATGCATTAGCTATCATGCAGGAACAAAGCATTGGAGGAATTCCTGTGGTGGATGAACTGCGGGTGTTGAAGGGAATCGTAACCAACCGTGATTTGCGTTTTGAGCGGGATTTACAAAAACCTATCGTAGAGGTCATGACCTCCGAAAACCTCATCACTACAAGCGACGGAACGGATTTAGCCACGGCTGAGATGATTTTACAAGAAAATCGCATAGAAAAACTTCCGGTTGTGGATGCCCAACAGCGTCTCATTGGACTGATTACGTTTCGTGACATCATTAAGGTCAAGGAGCACCCTTTATCGTGTAAAGATTCTTTAGGTCGCTTGCGAGTAGCTGCAGCCGTAGGTGTCACAAAGGATACCCTAGACCGTGTTAAAGCGCTGGTTGAAGCCGGGGTAGATGCTGTGGTAGTTGATACAGCACACGCTCACACCATTGGTGTGGCTGAAAAACTAAAGAGTATTAAAGCCATGTATCCAGCCTTAGAGGTGGTTGTTGGTAACATTGCAACAGCAGAGGCAGCGAAATTTCTGGTTGATGCCGGAGCCGATGCCGTGAAAGTGGGCATAGGACCTGGTTCGATTTGTACAACACGTGTAATCGCTGGAGTAGGGGTGCCACAGCTTACTGCGGTGAACGATGTAGCCCGTGCCATCGAGGGAAGTGGCGTTCCGGTTATTGCGGATGGCGGGATTCGCTATACGGGGGATATTGTAAAAGCCATAGCTGCAGGTGCGGACAGCGTGATGTTAGGGGGCATGTTTGCTGGGGTGGAGGAGTCGCCCGGCGAAACGATTATTTATGAAGGACGAAAATTTAAAGCCTACCGTGGAATGGGGTCGTTAGAGGCCATGAACAAAGGCTCAAAGGATCGGTATTTTCAAGAAGGGGAAAACGATTTGAAAAAATTAGTTCCAGAAGGTATTTCTGGACGAGTGCCTTTTAAAGGTTCGCTGGTGGAGGTAATGTATCAAATTACTGGAGGGTTGCGTGCTGGAATGGGATATTGCGGTGCTAAAACCATCCAAGATTTGCAAAATGCTACCTTTACAAGGATTACCCATGCGGGGGTTCGTGAGTCCCATCCACATGATGTGACCATTACACGTGAAGCTCCCAATTACAGCATTAAATAATAGATTAACTAACGTTAAATTAAACTTATGAAAAAATCAGTTGTTGTACTTGCCTTATTGATTTCCGTAACGTGTCTTGCACAAAAAGAACCCGTGGTAATGTCCGTAAACAAGGAGAAAGTTACCAAGAGTGAATTTTTACAGATTTACCTTAAAAACAATCCTAATCCGAAGTTCGATCAAGCTTCTATGGATGAATACATGGAATTGTTCCGGAAATTTAAACTCAAAGTTTTGGAAGCGGAAGCATTGGGTTATGATACCATTCCCAAGCTGAAAAGAGAATTCGAAGGTTACAAGCGTCAGTTAGCAATTCCCTATTTAATTGATTCTGCACAAAATGAATCTTTGGTGAAAGAAGCCTATTACCGAACCGCTAATGAGGTCCGTTGTTCGCATATTATGGTAAAGTTAGAACCCAATGCAACTCCAGCGGATACTTTAGCGGCATTCAATAGAATCACTGCTCTCAAGAAACGCATTGAAAATGGGGAAGACTTTGCCTCGGTAGCTCGCATGAAAAATGGTTCTGATGATCCTTCGGCATCATCCAACGGCGGTGATTTGGGATATTTTACCGCGTTTCAAATGGTCTATCCCTTCGAAGATATGGCGTATAACACCCCAATTGGATCCGTTTCAGCTCCCTTTCGAACAAAATTTGGCTACCATATACTGAAAACAACTGGTCTACGTCCTTCAAGAGGTTCAATAAAAACGGCACATATCATGGTGAGTTTGGCGAAAGATGCTGATCAAACCGCAAAGGACAATGCTAAGAAGAAAATTGATGAGATATACTTAAAGTTGAAGAATGGAGCATCGTGGGCTGAGATGGTTGCCTTGAATTCTGACGATCCCGGAACCAGTAAGAAAGGTGGAGAACTTCCAGTTTTTGGTTCGGGTACAACCCAGCGAATGGTCCCCGAGTTCGAGGAGGCCGCATTTTCCTTGATGGCAGATGGAGAGTTCAGCGAACCGATTAAAACCAATTTTGGATATCATATTATTAAGCGTATCGAGCGGAAAGATGTAGCTTCCTATGAATCCATTAAAAAGGAACTCCAAACCAAGGTCAACAAGGATGAACGCTCGAGAAAGACACAAGATTCATTTGTTCAGAAACTCAAAGTAAAATACAATTATACAGCAGGTCCTTCAGAGAATTTAGCTTGGTTTGAAGCAAATCTGGATACCACATATTTTGTAGGTAAATGGAATGCAAAAAACTTGAAATCGAATAAAACGCTCTTCACCATCGACGGTGTGTCGTTTGGGCAACAGCAATTTGCTCGGTATTTAGAAAAAAATTACCGCGGTCTGCGCAAAGAAGAACCGAAAATTCTTGTTGCAAATCAATACAAGGCTTGGGAAAAAAGTGCTATTTTGGAATATGAAGAATCGCTTTTGCCCGCTAAATACCCCGACTTTAGAGCCTTGGTAAACGAGTACCACGATGGTATATTATTGTACGAGGTAATGCAGGATAAAGTTTGGAACCGTGCAGTAAAGGATACAGCGGGTTTACGTGCCTTCTTTAACTCGAACCGTGAAAATTACAAATGGCCAAAACGCATTGATGCGACCATCTATGAATGCTTAAATGAAAGCATTGCCAAAGAGGTCAAAGGAATGCTTGCCAACGATACGATAAATTCTAAACACGTCATCGCTAAAATCAACAAAGATTCAGAATTGAACCTTAAAGTGAAAATGAACAAATTCGACCCAGAGGCTATTCCTTCGTTGAAAGGTCAGAATCTCACTTCAGGAGTGAGTCAACCATACCTCTTTGAAGGCAAGTACTACGTGGTAAAAGTACATGCTGAACTTCCTGTAATGTTGAAAGAATTCAACGAGGCAAAAGGAAATGCTACATCGGATTATCAAAATTTCTTAGAGAAAAATTGGTTGGACATCCTTCAAAAGAAATACAAAGTCAAGATCAATAAGAAAGTGCTCTATACCTTAGGGAAATGATGAAATTTGTATTGTTTCTCGCCCAGATTGGAATTGTTTCAATTGCTTTGGCTCAACCAATAACCTTAGATAAGGTTGTGGCGCAGGTGGGAGACAATGTCATTCTATTATCTGATATTCAGGAACAACGCTTACAAGCTCAAGACGCGAAAGTTACCGTGGATAGTTCGTTCGATTGTCGGGTATTAGAGCAAATCATGGTTACCCAAATTTTAGTGAATCAGGCCAAGTTGGATAGTGTTGTGATAAGCGACGAACAAGTGGATGCCGATATGGAAAACCGCCTGAGGCTCATACAGAATCAAATGGGGGGGCGTCAGAAATTGGAGGAGTTTTATCGAATGTCCTATGGTGAAATAAAGGATAAGTTCAGGGAGATTATTCGAACGAATATGTTGGCGGATGAAATGAGGAATACCATAACCATGGGCCTCGGAGTTACTCCAAAAGAGGTGAAGAGTTTCTTTGAAAGTTTACCTGCCGATAGTATTCCCTTCATCAATATGCAACTAGGATTTCAACAAATTGTCATTTATCCTGAAATCACGAAAGAGGATAAAAAGTTGGCTATGGATAAAATCAAAGAGTTACGGGACATGGTTGTGGTGCAAAAAAAAAGTTTTGAAAGCATTGCCCGTACCTATTCCATGGACCCAGGAAGCGCTCCAATGGGAGGTAAAATTGCGGCTACAAAAGGAATGATGGTGCCTCAATTCGAGGCGACCGTATTTAAACTCAAACCTGCTGAAATATCGGAACCTATCGAAACAGAATTTGGTTATCACATCATTAAGTTAATCTCTCGATCGGGCGATGATTTTGTGTGTTTACACATCTTAATTCGGCCAGAATTCAGTATTCAAACGATGAACAAGGCTTCACAGCGCATGGATTCTTGCTACCGAATGCTTAAAATGAATGAGCTCACGTGGGATCAGGCTGTAGCTCGTTATTCGAAC
>JBJTXE010000042.1:0-7343 GCA_046082075.1 Bacteroidota bacterium | reverse complement strand
CAAACGCTGCACAACAAGCTATTTGGTTTGAAATTCAGTCAAAAGATAGCAGCATTTACAACCTTCCTCATTGTATTGAACTCCCAAATGATGTGGAGTTAAAAACGTCGATTCAAAGCACCTTAAAAGCCTGCAATCCTTTGTTCGTTCGATTTGAAATTACCGAAACCGGGGAATTATTCCAACGCCCTTTAGATGCCCATTCTTTTGAAATTCAGAGCCTCTCATTGAGCCATGAAGCCATGGAGGAGTTCAAAAAAAACGCATACTATCGCGCCATAGACCTTGAAACAGGGCCTTGTTTTGAGGCCAACTTTCTCGAATGTGAGGGAAAAACCTATTTCTATTTTAATCCTCATCATATCGTGTATGACGGCGGGTCAGACGCTGCTTTAGCGGAACTATTCGACAAAATACGCAAGGGCCAAGATGCCAAAGCCAAAATAGTTGGGGCGAACATAAGCGCGAGAACCGCCTCGTGGAAAACATACTTCAACCTGGCTCCGCTGCCGAAAGCGCTCCACGGAACAGCTACTCACAGCATCACTCCAAACGTAGTCAGCCTTTTGAGCGCTGAAACCGTTTCGAATATACAGCAGTTACAACAGCAATGGAAGACCAGCCCGTCGGTCATTTACAGCGTCTTATTGGGAAGCGCCTTGGAACGAAATGATGCTTGCATCGATTGGATTTCCTTGGTGGTAGATACGCGCGAAGAATCGTGTATTGGAATGCACATGCGTGCCTTCCCCATACCATATCTCGGAACCTCTACGCTTGAGGAAGAAGTATCTCAGGTACATTCGGCCTTAGAATTCATATACCAGCATAAACATTCGACCATTCTTTATCCAAAAAATACCGAGCCTTTTGAATATCATCAAGTTGGGTTGGTAATTCAACATCCACAAGAACTGCTCGAGCAAGCGGTACCGGAGCCCGTGCAAATGACGAGGGCGCGACTGCCTCTCACGTTATATGTAGAAACTTTTGGGGGACAAGTGCAACTGAGGTGGGAATACGATGGAGGTTATTTTACGCAAGACAGGGTTCTAAGCTTGCATCAGCAATTTGAGCAACTTTGTCAGGAATGGCTTGGAATGAACGTGGTTCGAAAACCCCTTCAACTATCCGAGGATACGCTACCGATTGCAGGCGCTTATCGCCCAGAAGGGCCACTTAAGACTATTTGGGAAAAATACCTAGGAACGCAAGCAAGTAACGACTTCTTTTTATCAGGAGGGACTTCATTGAAGGCACTCATCATGCTCAAAGAAATACAAGCTACGTTGAAGAAAAGTCCTTCATTGGTATCCTTCTTTAAAGATGCTCGATTTGAAACACTGGAAGCTCAGATGGTCACGAAAAATGCGATATTTTGGGAAATGCAAACCGGTTCAAACGGAAATGAGTGGTTTTTTCCGCCCATTTTTGGGTTGGGATTAATATTTAATTCCTACCCTTTGCAACCCGATTATCGTTCGGTAGCGTTCAATTATCCAGGAGCCTTGGGTATAGAAGAGGGGATGGAATCCATTGAACATCTTGCAAACTACTTACTGAAAGCCTTTGAGGAGCAACAAGCCTTACCCCAAAAAATAGATCGTATCGTTGCCTACTCTATGGGGGGATTGGTTGCCTTTGAAATGCTTAAATTATTGGAAAAACGCGGTGTACAGGTAGCGCAATTCGTGATTTGGGATAAACCTGCGCAACTCCGCTACGAACCGGATTTTAAGCGTGATTTACACGAAACCTTGTACGAATACGCTCATCAAATTGCCCTAGATGCTCACCAAAAAGAAAGCATTATTCACTGCTTGAAACAACATCAAAGAATGATTGAAACATGCGTTCAACAAGGAATTGTTTTGAGCGATATCGTTTTGTATTATTGTCAAGATGGATTCGATGATGAGGCAAATGCTGCATGGGCACAATTGACCCGAGGGACATTTCAAGCTTTTGCTTTGAGTATAGAAATCACGCATTACGACATTCCGAAGCATTGGACTAACGTATAGATTGACTCCCTACTTATTTCGACGCCACCAACTTATGTAGTCTTCGCCTGGAAAAGTATGAGGCACGTAAATACCCTTATGCTATCTCTACCCACGTGTTGCAAACCGTTCCACAAAAGTTGGAAAACCACACCATTGACTCCGTTTGGACAGAATCACCAGTCCATAAGCCAGGAACCCCATTGCAACTCTTTTTCAGGGTCATGAATGGCAGCAATTATCCCGCTGAAAATATCAATGTTACCCTGCAATTCGATGGAAAGAAACGGATGACAAACCTGAGCCTTCCTCCACAACAATCCAGTGTTGCCTATTTTAACATCACCCCCCAAGGGACTGGATACTTGGAAGGAAAGCTGAGCCTTTCGGATGCAACTGTAACATGGGACGACGATTTTTATTTCACGAACCGTTCTGCTAAGTCGGCAAAAGTTCTGATGGTCCATGGCAAGGAAGCTCGAAAATCGCCTGAACGGGCTTTTAGAACGGAGCCCTATTACGAAACCACTTCCTTGGAGGAATTTGCGTTCGGATCACGTGATTTGAACAATATTGATTTACTCATATTAAATGAATTAAACACGATTCCAAGTGGGACCGCCGAGACGGTTATATCCTTCGTAGCAAAAGGCGGAAGCGTATTTATTATCCCCGGGATGTCCCTGAATATCAAGGAATACAATGCCTTACTGAAGTCCTTGGATTTGTTGCCTTTTACCGGAACCACGGCGGATGGAAATCAGGTAGCCGAAATAAAATACCGCAGTTTGTTTTTTCGTGGAATGTTCGAAAAAGAAAAAAAAGATTTGAACTTGCCGCTGATTAAGTCCTTGTACATACAACGCAATTCTCGAATCTCCAATGCCGAAACGCTGATAGAACTCCGAAATAAACTTCCCCTTCTCGTTCACCAACGGAAGAATGGCAATGTGTTTCTGTTAACGGCTTGTCCACAAGCATCGAATGGAGGACTTTCTAAACACGCGCTTTACCCTTCCATGCTCTTGAGAGCTGCTGAGTTAAGTATTAGATCACTTCCCATGTATTATTTCTTGGGGCAAGCTGCGCAATTATCGTTGGAAAATACGGGCAACACCGACGAACCTTTGAAGCTTCAAAAAGATCAACAACAATTTATCCCGAAACAACTTCAGTCGGGGAATTTGGTTTACATGCAGTTGAACACCCCTGAATTGCTGGAGAGAATGGAAGGAGGAATCTATGAAATTAAAGGAACTGACCGCATCGCAAAACTTGGTATGAACTTGGATCGAAAGGAATCCATGCTAGATTACCTTGATGAAAAAGGTATTAAAAATACGTTTACCTCTAAAGGTTTGAACGATGTGCATTTCAGTAAAATCGACGATGGCGCAAGCGCCTACCAACTTGAACTCGATAAACCTTCCTCCTTTTGGGAATTTTTCATTATCCTTGCCTTGGTTTTTGCCCTTGCAGAAATGGCCATCATTAAATTTATACTTCCATGAAAATTTTACTGAAAGCTGTCCGGATCACCGATATAAAATCGCCCCACCACAATTCCAGTAAAGATATTTTAATCGAACATGGCGCAATTCAAAAAATCGCGACTTCCATCGATCCTTCCGACGCCACCGTTATTGCGATTCCACAATTGCATGTCTCACAAGGATGGGTTGATTTTAAATGCCGCTTTAACGATCCAGGCAGCGATGAAGGAGGGGGTATAATGGCTGGATTGGACGCAGCCGCTTTTGGCGGTTTTACCCACGTAGGTGTATTGCCCTCCGACCATCCCGTCACTGATACGAGAAGTGGCATTGAATACAAACTCAGAATGGCTAGCCAACATGCCGTTCAATTGCATCCGATAGGAGCATTAAGCAAAGGAATTAAAGGCCAATCCTTAGCGGAAATGGCTGATATGCGCGAGGCTGGTGCTCATTGGTTTTCAGACAATCAGCCCAACCAAAATCGTTTATTAATACAAGCACTCCTCTATAGCAGAGACATTCATGCCCGCGTTATAATATCAACCCAATCCACAGATTTCTCCACCGCAGCACAAGTCCATGAAGGGTTGGCTTCAACCTTTACAGGATTGACGGGACACCCTTCCTTTGACGAAAAAATTCAAGTACTAAAAGCCATCGAAATTGCAAAATATACCGAAGTTCCAGTGCACATTTCAGGGATATCAACAAGGGAATGCCTCCCTATAATTTCTGCTGCAAAGAACGAAGGAATTCGAGTTACCTGCGATGTACATTTAATGAATCTATGCTGCACTGAGGAACGTGTAATGAACTTTGATACTCGGTTTAAAGTTCAACCCGTGCTTCGATCAGAAGACGATCGAATCGCGTTGGTTCAAGCTTTGCGAAGCGGAGTAATCGATGCCGTGGTAAGCGACCACCATGCGGTAATAGTAGATCAAAAAAGAGTGCCTTTCGATGAGGCCGAATTTGGAGCAATACAACTTCCAACGGCATTTTCAGCGCTGAAAAATTTTACAGGATTAAACAGTGACCAAATAATTGAATTGCTATCGGTTCGAAATAGAGCCACGTTTGGTATCGATATGAATCCAATCGAATTAAACTCAAGAGCCGATCTAACACTTTACTTGCCTGACGAAATTTTGCAGACTTCCCTGCCCTTCTCGCAAGAACTATCGCCCTTTATGGAACATCCATTAGAAGGAAAAGCGGTCGGAATCATTCATGGACAACGTTGCATTCTCAACAACGAATACCTTGGCTAAATCCAATTTTCTTTCAGAGTTTCTCAAAAAAGAAAACAAGGTGGGGTCGCTGGCACCAAGCTCCCGCTATTTAGCTCAGAAGATGCTTCGACATATTCCTTTCGATACAGCGGGGGTTATTGTAGAATTAGGTCCTGGCACTGGCGCTTTTACGCCCTATCTTCTTCAAAAAATGAAAGCGGGTTCCACCTTAATCCTCCTTGAGTTAAACGAAGTGTTTTACAAAGAGCTCTTAGATAAATTTAATGACTCCAGATTAATTATTCTACACGGTTCTGCAACGGACCTTCCCAATTATTTGGACCAGCTTAAAATAGCCCAAGTAGATTGCATTCTTTCCTCCTTACCCCTTGCAATACTGCCTCCTGATATTTCCAATACGATCCTTGATTGCTCGAAAAAGGCTCTAAAAACTGGGGGTTATTTCATTCAATTCCAATATTCTTGGCAATCGCTTAAAAAAATAGCTCGTCTTTACGGGAATCTTTCCCTTGGGTTCACCCCATGGAACTTCCCTCCCGCTTTCGTTTATACGTGTCGAAAACAAAACTGAAGATTAAGTACTTATCTTTGCAGAAAAAAACGCAATGCTAACAGTACAAAATCTCTCCTTACAGTTCGGAAAACGTGTCCTTTTTGACGAAGTCAATGTTAAATTCGTGCAAGGCAACTGTTACGGAGTTATTGGTGCCAACGGTGCAGGAAAATCAACCTTCTTAAAAATTCTCATCGGTGAACAAGACCCCACCACGGGTCGCATAGAACTCGAACCGGGTAAGCGAATTGCTTTTTTACGCCAAAACCACTTTGAGTTTGATGCCTTCCCTGTACTTCAAACGGTCATCATGGGGCATAAAAGGCTGTATGAAATAATGCAAGAAAAAGATGCCCTTTATTCCAAAGAAGATTTCACCGAGGCCGACGGAATGAGGACTGCTGAATTGGAGGCTGAATTTGCGGATCTTGAAGGATGGAATGCTGAAACGGATGCCGCTACCCTACTAAGCAACCTTGGAATTGAAGAATCCAAGCACGATGTCGTCATGAGCGAAATTTCCAACGAATTGAAAGTTCGGATCTTACTTGCTCAGGCATTGTTTGGAAATCCTGATGTATTAATCTTGGATGAGCCAACAAACGATTTAGATTTGAAAACGATCGCTTGGCTCGAAGATTTTATCATGGACTTTCGAAATACGGTTATTGTTGTTTCACACGACCGTCATTTTCTCGATACCGTTTGCACCCACATCTGCGATATTGACTTCAGTAAAATAAATTTATTTACCGGGAATTATTCCTTTTGGTACGAAAGTTCCCAATTAGCCCTCAAGCAACGAGCCGATAAAAACAAGAAGGCCGAAGAGAAAAAGAAGGAACTGATGGAGTTTATCGCTCGATTCTCGGCAAATGCGGCGAAATCGAAACAAGCTACGAGCCGTAGAAAAATGCTCGACAATTTGGATCTCGAAGAAATAAAACCGTCTTCAAGGAGGTATCCAGGTATCACCTTCCACCAAGACCGAGATGCTGGAAATCAATTATTGAGTATTGATAACCTTTCGAAGAAACACGAAGGAAAAGTCCTTTTTCAAGGGGTAACTTTAACCGTGAACAAAGGCGATAAAATTGCTTTAGTATCTCGAGACTCCCTAGCCCTTAGCCAATTTTTCGAAGTGCTTAATCAGCAAATTCAACCCGATAACGGTTCCTTTATTTTTGGTACGACCATCACGACCTCCTATTTACCCAACGACAACCACCATTTTTTCAGCGATAAAGTCGGATTAATCGATTGGTTGAGGCAATATGCTCAGAACGAAGAAGAACGCGAGGAGGTTTACTTACGGACTTTCCTCGGAAGGATGTTGTTCACAGGTGAGGAAGCAATGAAAACCGCCAATGTGTTGTCAGGAGGGGAAAAAGTTCGTTGTATGTTGTCAAAAATGATGCTAGCAAAAGCCAATTTCATCATGATGGATGAACCAACCAACCACTTGGATTTGGAGTCGATTACCGCTTTAAACAACGCTATGATTGATTTCCGTGGCACCTTGCTCTTTACGTCGCATGACCAAGCCTTGGTAAACACAGTGGCCAATCGAATCATTGAACTCACACCGAAAGGAATTATCGACAAAATGATGCCTTATGATGCCTACATTAAAGACGAACGCATCAACCAATTGCAAACGGAATATTATCAATAACCATGGTAAAATATGTTGTTTCGCCTTACCAAAGTAGCCGCAATAGGTTAAAAATTGAAGCAACTTTTCCTTGCGATACCGATGCAATGAACCTATACATGAGCGCTTGGAGACCTGGAAGGTACGAGGAAGGTAATTTTACTCGATTGGTTACTCATGTACAAGTTTTTGATGACCGTTCTCAACGTCGAATGGTAGAAAAAACGGGCAAAAACTCGTGGCGAGTGGAAACTTCCGGAGCGAAAAACATCACGGTATCATATCTGTACATGGGCAAGGATCTCAACGCAGGAAGCACCTATTTTGACGAAAATATACTTTTAATAAACCCTGTTAACTCATTGATTTACCTTAATGAAAACG
>JBJTXE010000041.1:0-6267 GCA_046082075.1 Bacteroidota bacterium | reverse complement strand
TTTCCGGCCTCTGAAATGCCGTCGTTTGCTAAAATTTTCATGATTAAGCCTTTCGTTCAAATTCATTCATTACATCCACCAAAACCTGCACGCTTTCGATGGGTAGTGCGTTATACAACGAAGCACGGTATCCTCCTACAGAACGATGTCCTGGTAAGCCAACAATTCCCGCACCCTTCCATAGCGCATCAAAATCTGCCGCTCTGGTTTCGTCGTTCAGTAAAAATGTAACGTTCATTTTTGAACGATCCTCCGTTGCTACGGCTCCTTTGAACTGGCTGTTGCGGTCGATTTCATCATACAAAAGAGCTGCCTTCGCATTGTTGCGTTGTTCCATTGCCGGTACGCCACCATGCGCAATTAAGTCCCGTAAATTCAGCATAGCAACATACACCGAAAATACCGGAGGCGTATTCATCATGGATTCTTTTTCAACGTGCTGTTTTAAGTCCAAATAGGTTGGTAAAAACGGCGAAGTAGATTTCCCTAAAACCTCGTCTTTTACAATGTATAGCGTTGCTCCAGCAGGACCTAGGTTTTTTTGGGCGCCCGCATAGATCAAATCAAAATCAGCGACGTTGATTTGCTTGGAGAAAATATCAGAGGACATATCGCATACCAAAGGAAGATCGGTTGATGGAAATGCGTGAAATTGGGTTCCGTAAATGGTGTTGTTTGAGGTAAAATGAACGTAATCTAGGCCTTCAGGAATCGAATAGTTTTTGGGGATATACGTGAAATTTTTATCTTCCGAACTGGCGAAAACGTTCACATCCACGCCTACTTTTTTGGCTTCTTTAATGGCCCCGGATGCCCACGTTCCAGTATTCATGTAGCCTGCTGCTTTCGACTCGCGCATCATATTCAATGCTGCTATGGTAAATCCTAAAGTCGCACCGCCTTGAACAAAAGCGACAGAATACCCCGCGGGTACACCAAGCGCTTCTTTAGTTAGCGCAATGGCTTCATCCATCACGGCAACAAAATCTTTATGACGGTGTGATACTTCTAGAATGGATAAGCCGTTGAAATCGAGCACACCGGCTGCTGCTTCGTGAAAAACTGCCTGGGGTAAAATACAAGGTCCTGCGCCGAAATTATGTTTCATAGTTGTTGATCGTTAATGGAATTTATGTCGAGGATTAAGCATTGGCTTTGGGAGTCTTGGTGGTTTTCTTTGCCGCCTTAGGTGCCGCAGTTTTATCCGTAGTTTTTTTGGCGGTGCTTTTTTCTGCCTTTTCGGTTTTTACTGAGGCAACGATTACTTTACTGGTTTTGCGTTTTCTGACATTTCCGTATGAACCAATAACGCGTTTTCCTTTGGCGGTTTTTTTATCTCCTTTACCCATGATATTTAGTTTTTTAGTTAGTATAACAAAGTTAAAATTCTTTTTCGAAATATGCCTTCCTGAATTGTTTTTCGAGCATTTCTCCTCCATTTAACATGCGTTTACTCCATTCAATTTTTAAGGCAAGTTGATCCTCGTGGCTTAAACGCCAATCCATGGCGGAGTTATTTAAGCGCGACTTGAGATTTTGCAGTAAAAGGGCTACCGAAACGGACAAGTTGAAGCTTTCCGTAAACCCGTACATCGGTATTTTCACATGGTAGTCCGCCTGTTCGAGCATCAAGGTTGATAATCCCAACCGTTCTGTTCCAAAACAAAGTGCTATTGGACCTTCGAGCGGGAGTGTTTCTGGGGTATGAGCATCCGAATGCGGAGATGTGGCAACAATTTTATAGCCCCTTGATTTTAAATGTTGTAACGCTTGTTCGCTGGCTTTTCCGCGCTCGGTAAATCGATGTAAATCAATCCATTGTCCAGCTCCCCGAGCGACCTTGCGCTGAAGCGTATATTTATTTTTGTCCTCAATGGCGTAAAGGTCTTTAATGCCAAAACACTCGCAGGTTCTTATCACCGCTGAGGCATTGTGTTCTTGAAATAAGTCCTCGAGGACTACCGTTACATAACGAGTACGCTCCGAAGCAACACGTTCGAATAATTGCGCTTTGTGGGGTGTTAACAAGGATTGAAAACATCCGTAAAGGTATTCGTTCATGTCCATGGTCTATCGATCGTCCTCTCCGGAATAATCGCTGCGTTTGATCCATCCGCGACGGAGGAAATAAAGGAACAAAATGACCCCGATTGAAGCCATGATGCCCAAGACCACGAAATACGCATTTTTCCTTTTAAGTTCGGGCATGTTTTCAAAATTCATTCCGTACAAACCAGCAATGAACGTTAGTGGAATAAAAATCGCACTAACAATCGTAAGAGTTTTCATGATTTCGTTCATTCGTTGACCTTGGGCAGCGTAATAAAAGTTTGCCAAGCCATCTAAAATCTGAATTTGCCCATCGATTTCTGTAATTAGGTTGTTGCTGTGGTTATTCAGGTTTCGAAAATAACGCAAGTTGTCTTGCTGAATCAATGTCCCCTCGCTATTGGATATTTGTTCGGTAATATCTCGTAAAGGTCGTGCAATTATCCTAAGTTGAATTAATTTTCGCTTTTGGGCTTCAATGCCATGCAAGATGGCTTTATTTTCGTGTTGATGCAATCGCTTCTCTAGTTGATCCGTCACCCCAATGACCTCATCGACTATCGCGTAATAATTGTCTAAGATCGCTTCCATGCAACGGTACAAAAGAAAATCTGATTTTTGGGATCGAATTTTTCCTTTGGCCTTTTCGATACGGTCTCGTACTTGATTGAAATAATGGTTAAGATTCGTCTGCATGGTGATGAGATAGTCTTCACCTAGAAAAAAAGTAACTTGATCTTCTTCGAAATGTTCTGCGTCTCCAGGAATACTTCGAACGAATATCACGCTAAAATACAGGTAGCTAGGGTATTCTTCTACCTTCGGACGCCGGTGGTTTATGTAAATATTCTCAATGCTGATTTTCTCAATGTTCAATTTCGTGCATAATTGAACAATGGCTTGTCGGTCGGTTAACCCATGAATATTCAGCCAACTTAAGTGATCTTGATCCAATTCTGCGTCTAAAAAGTCGGACGAAAAATAGGTGATGGATTCGCGTTTAATCGCGTAAAAACAATGGTTGTATTTGTATAATTCGCAATAATTTTCCATGTACTATAGCTTTTTGGTGGATTCCATTCCACAACGGTCACAATTTGCTTTTTTAAAGAAAAAACGCCATATCAAATAAGCCAATGCCATAAGTACAACCGCTGCAACTAACACGTTTTGAATCATGTGCTAAATTAGGGATTTCCTTTAGAATAATTGATAGCAGATAAAGGCGGCTCCGTAGGCAAACAATCCGTAAAGGAATAGTTGCAATATTGGAATTTTCCAGGAACCAGTTTCCCTTCGTGAAACGGCTAAGGTAGAGAGGCATTGAAGGGCAAAAACATAAAATACCATCAATGAAATTCCTGAAGCCAGGGTGAATTTTTTCGTTCCGTCGGGATGGGTTTCATTCATTAATTTTTCACGTAAGCTAAAATTTCCAGTGGTTTCATCGTGTGCATGCAACGTTGATAAGGTCCCAACGAATACTTCTCGAGCTAAAAAGGATGAGCCTATGGCAATGCCAATTTTCCAATCATACCCTAAGGGCGCAATGACCGGTTCCAATCCCTTTCCAAATTTACCGAGATACGAGTGTTCCAATAAAACCGAACGGGTTAACCTTTCCCGTTGCTGTGGGGATGAGGTTTGATAGTCCTTCATTTGTTCTAAGCGTTTAACCGCCATTTTCCGTTCGTCCGTTGGGCCGTAATTCGACAAAGCCCAAATCACAATGGATAAGGCGAGGATTATACCTCCCGCTTCGAGTACAAAAACTTTGATCTTATCGAATATGGTCGTGAAAATATTTCTCCAGTGCGGGGGCTTAAAATCTGGCATTTCCATCAAATAAATGGAACGCGCGTCTTGCTTGAGTAATCGATGCATCAGCCACGATACGAATAAAGCGGCGATAATCCCAAGGGCATACAAGGCAAAAAGAACCAAGCCCTGCAATTGCATGAAACCGAAAATTTTTTTGGAAGGAATGACAACAGAAATGAGCAAGGTATATACAGGAATTCGAGCACTACAACTCATGAGAGGGGTTACAAATAAGGTAATCAGCCGCTCTTTCGAATTTGGGATGCCTCGGGTTGCAAGTATCCCTGGTATTGCACAAGCCATGCTCGAAAGCAAAGGAACCACACTTCTTCCGTTCATGCCAAAGGGTCTTACCAAGCGGTCCATGATAAAAACTGCTCGCGAGAGGTAACCAGAATCTTCCATTAATGCAATGAAAAAGAAAAGTAAACCGATTTGAGGAATGAAAACAACAACGCCCGTTATTCCTGGAATGATTCCGCCACAGATTAACGCTTGCAAAGCGCCCTCCGGCAAGTTCTTTTCCAATTGAAGCGAGACCCACTGAAGTCCTTGTTCTATAGCATCCATGGGTATTGCCGATAAGGAAAATACGGCTTGAAAAATGGCAATCAGAAATCCGGAAAAAATAACATAACCCCAAATGGGGTGGGTAATCCAACCATCAATTTCTCGTTTCTTGGATACCTTTTCTTTTACGTGTATCACCTGGTCATAAAGACTTTTTACTTTTTTGGAACGGTTTTGAGCATCAGCCTCTTGTTGGGAAAAATCTTGCATGTCCAAAATCCCTTCGCTTATCGAAAAGTATTTTTCAATCGATTGCTCTTTTATTTGCAACGCTATGGCTTGTAATAGCCGCTCTTTACCGAGTCCAACTCTTGCATTCATTAATACCACAGGGGTTGATGGAAGCGCTCGCATTAACGCCTTTTCGTCAAGGGCAATTCCGTTTCGCTCGGCAAGATCAATCATGTTTACGACCAACACCAAGGGAATTCTCAAATCCGCCAATTGGGATAACAAGAACAAGCCCCGTTCTAGATTGGATGCATCAACCACGACTAAACCAACCATGGGTTCTTCCAAAGGCTTCAATTTTTTTAAAGCATCAAAGACCACTTGTTCCTCCGTGCTTTTAGGATAAATGCTGTAAATCCCAGGATAGTCCGTTATGGGGAGTGTTTGGCCGTTTAAAATGACAGATCCCGTTTTTTTGTCGACGGTTACTCCGGGAAAATTCCCAATTTTTTGACGCATTCCTGTTAAAAGGTTAAACAGGGTGCTTTTACCGCAATTTGGATTACCAAATAATAAAAGATTCATGGGACTATTGGGTTAACCATGATGCATGCAGCATCCTCGCATCGAATCGAAATTTGCGTGTTGCCGTAGGCAAAAGCAATGGGTCCGCGAAACGGCGCCTTTAATGTTAAAGTGATTTCCACACCAGGAACTACCCCCATCTCCATTAATTTGGTTCGCAGAAACGGTTGCGTAATTTCCATTATTTTTACGCGTGTTCGCTTCGGGATTTCCGAAAGATTCATGCCGTAAATTTAGGGCGAATTCTACTTAAATGAATACCATGAAAGCGGTATTTACTTGCTCAATACAAAACGGGCAGTTTGCCGCGACCGTTGTTCAAGCAGTATAGTTCTTCCAGCGACTAAATCCGCAACAATTTCGGGGGTATAGTGTCGTATGGTAAGCAATTCAACATTTTCATTGTATTTGCAGCTGAATTCCGGTTTAAAAAGTTCAATCAACTTTTCCATATCAACCTTATCGGCATCGACTAAGGTGGAAAAATTCAGGGCTGAATTTTGCATCAAATTGATTTTTATAGCATTCGAATAGAACCGTTCAAAGACCTTGGATAAGGCTTCTTCATTGATGAACGAGAAATCATTCGCCGAAATCGATAAGAGTATTTGGTTCTTTTTTACAATGAATGATGGAATAAGTTGGTCACGAATTTGTTCGTGTTGGATGACGGTACCTTCGCTCTCTGGGTTTAGAAAACTCTTAATGTATAGCTTGATGTTTTTATTTTGTAAAGGCTTTACGGTTTTGGGATGAATAACGCTTGCACCGAAATAAGCAAGTTCTATGGCCTCTTTGTAGGAAATTGATTTGAGTAATTGTGTGTTGCTGAAATACTTAGGATCCGCGTTCAACATTCCTGGGACATCTTTCCAAATGGTTACGTCTACCGCCGTTAAAGCATACGCGATAATGGCCGCAGAATAATCCGAACCTTCACGTCCAAGCGTGGTGGTAAATCCTTCGGAGGTATGTCCAATAAAGCCTTGGGTAACAAAGCATGTTTTCTCGGGAAATTGATCGATCTTGAATTGTATTTTTTCGGTGGTTTTATCCCAATCAACATTGCCT
>JBJTXE010000040.1:0-7436 GCA_046082075.1 Bacteroidota bacterium | reverse complement strand
CAAATTGGGCAGATTTGCATGGCTGTTTCCTTGGTATCGAATAACGGGGTTAAAGAGTTTTTCTTCCGTCGAACGGTTTAAATACTCCTCGTGCACTAACGGTTTGTTGTGGAGGGTTTTGAGTACCACAAAAGGGGAATTAAGCACCAGTTGAGACCGAGCGGGCTCGTCGAACGAGGATGCATCGAGCAAACCAAGCGGTTTTGGTCCAAAACTATTCCGAGCTAGCAGGAAGGAGAGCACGAACATCAATGCAAAGGATAGGGCCTTGCGAGCCACCGTTGTTTCTTTTTCGGGTTGCTGAAAGATCCAAAACACCGCTTTTAGAAATAGCCCGAGCCAAACGAACCCTAATACAGGTATATACCAAAAGCGCATCAACATGGGTTTCAAAAGGGATTGGTCATCTCCCGAACCAAAAAATAAATACAGATCAAAAGACGATCTTTTGAGGGTATAATGGAAATAAACCAAGTCCCAACTTTCCGTTAAGAGGCAGGGCAGGAACAATAAGGAACTCAAGCCTACAAAGGCCCATTTTTGCGTGCGCTCTGAAGGAAACCAAGCCACTAGATAGAACAAGGGGAGTGTAAAAAACGCACCATAACCTAATAAGCTAGCATCGAACCGGAGTCCGATTAAAAAATCCACCAAATTAAAGGGGATTAAGTCGTGGTTGAAGGCCCAAAATTGCCAGCGAAATAAGCACATGCAAAGGAGCAGTAGGAGGTAGAATTTAATTACACGAACCGTAAGTCCAATCTTCATAGGATGAGTGAAATTATAAAAAGATTCCTTAGTTTTGAGAAAAACCTCATTGCATGGAACAACAAGAACCAAAAGATCCAATAGCGCAAAACAGGAGCCATCTTACGGAGCTTCTGGTGAATAAATCGGCTTTAAAGCAAGACATTGCTCAGGAATCTGAATTGGTCTTTCAGGAATTGAAAGCGTGCATAAAGCATGAACTCGAAGCGCTCAGGGGGCTAGTTCCCGACGAACGTGTACGTTTGTTTTACAAGGAACGAGGAGATTACGAAATTCACGTGTATGTTGGAAGCGATGTATTGGTCTTTTCCTTGCACCAAAACGTTTTTCGTTTACCGGACAACAATCCCTTGTGGGGGACCGGTTATTTTCAACACGATGAGCGGCATGGATATTTTGGGGTAATTTACGTTTACAATTTTTTAGCGGAATCCCTACTTCAAAATCGCTTGTCCGATGCTGGTTATCTTATTTCACGTATCTTTCTCAACAAAGACCGACATTTTTTCGTGGAAGGTCGTTCGCAATTGGCTTCGTTGTTTCGCGACACGGAGCGGAATCAATGGAATGCTCAAATTTGTAGTTTGGTGGTTCAAATGAGTTTTGCTTATGTATTGTCTTTTGATTTATACATTCCACCCTTTGAGCTACAGGATGAAATTACGGTGAATCAAATGCACTATATGGGGGAGACCCTAAAGCTTCAAACAAGCAAGCGCTTGGGATTTAAAATGAAATCGGACGATACGGAATCAGCTTAAAAAAAACCATAAAGTTTTTTGAGAATTTAAATTTGTGCTATATTTGCACTCCCAAATAGTGGGGTGTTGTTTTATTGGCCCATTCGTCTAGTGGTCAGGACGCAAGGTTTTCATCCTTGAAACAGGAGTTCGATTCTCCTATGGGCTGCAAATAATTTTAAGGTAATCCAATGGCAAATCATAAGTCGTCCATCAAAAGAATTCGCAGCAACGAGGCTAAGCGTGTGTTAAATAAATACCAGCACAAAACGGCGCGTAACGCGGTTCGTAAATTGCGTGGTTTGGAGCAAAAAAGCGAAGCTGTCGCTCTGTTCCCTGTGGTAGCCGGTATGTTGGACAAATTGGCTAAGCGCAATATCATCCACAAAAACAAGGCTTCCAATTTAAAATCAGGTTTGCAAGTGCACATTAACGCTATGGCGTAGTGCACTCTTCTTAAGGACATTCAAGGGGCCGAGGCCCCTTTTTTTGTATGTTTGTGGTATGAGGATTTTCGGGAGTTTTGTGGCGGTATTTTACCTTGTTCTTAACGGTCAGGCCCAGTCCTTGCTCCCTTTCGATACGTTAAAACCGCAACACGATTTTTATGCTACGGCGGATTCCATTCATGGTTTTTTGCAAAACAGCCGATCGATAGTTCCTAATACGGGTTTACGTGATGGGATTTTTGCCGAGCCCTTGTCGCTGTATAAGCCCATGGGGACGTTCATTCAACATGCCGAATTGGAAGAACCTACCCCGGTTTTTACAGCGCTACCCTTCATTGGATTTAACTACGCTTTCGGAACGCAAGGCAGCCAGCATTTAGCGCTTTATTATGCCCAATGCTTTAAACATGGTTGGCTTGTGAACGCCCATGTTTTGTCCCACAGTTCTCAAGGATTCGTTCGCAATAACGCATGGAAAAACCGAAATATTCTGGTGGATTTAGCCCGTCAAACCGTGCATTGGAAAACCCATTTACATTTCGAAAATGCTACAGATTATCGTCAGTTTTCTGGGGGAATCATAAGCGATAGTTTACTGGATGTTATTGGTCTGAATTTGGTTCCTGTCCAAAAAGACAGCTGTGCAGCAACCGTAGCAACTAGGAAAATTGCATGGAAGAATGAATTCAATTTACGGAGGGATTCCGTCGGTTTTTTCGGGATTATACACCAAAGTTCCTTGGAAAATTGGAGGCGGTATTTTGTGGAAAATGATACTTTATTCGGATTATATCCGTCGATTTTCTACGACAGTTTATTGACGAATGATCGCTTTGAGTTGGTAAGGACCAAAAACGCGTTAGGCATGGGAACATCCCTGCAGGATTGGAGGTTTGAATTGTTGTCCAATGCCGATTATTGGAGGATGAGGATGAAGGGGGTGCAGCGTGATACGCTTGAAATTGGGCTTGTTGCTAATGCATACTATCGAGGAAAAAAATCAGTAGGGATGTTGACCTACCAGCGGAATATTATGGGGGGGTTCAACGCTTCGGAAATTATCGGAAGACTGGAACGGGTATTCCCAGGAGGATTTAAGATGGGTGTTTCGATGTCTTATGGCCTAAAAGCACCTGAAGTATTGCAGCGTTTTTATTATGGTAATACCTTTCAAAACGGGATGAGTTCTCTATCCTTGCAGAAGGTAGCAGTTTTTCAAGGCAGTGCAAGCGGCCGAATTCTTGGAACGGATTATTTTATTCGTCTTCGCGCCTTGATTACCGAAAAAGTATATCAATTTAATGGGCTGGTTTGGGATGCTCAAAGTGCGGCCAGTTCACAACAGCTAGTAGACTTGGACCTCCGATTGGTAAAAACTTGGAAAGGTTTGGCCATAGCGCCTCAATTCCATTATTTAATGCAGAAAAATCGCATATTGCCCTCCTGCGGAGTTGGTGGAAGTATTGCGTATCAAGGGTATATAAGTAAACGCAAGAATTTATTTTTCTTCTCGAAAATTAACTACCAATGCTACATGGGGTACAAGAGTATCGGGTTGATTCCTCAACTATCCTTGTTGGATGTGATTCATGTCAACGGAACGGAAATGAATTATCATTCCTTGAATGCACTATTGGGTTTTAAGGTTAAAACCTTTCAGTTCTATCTTTCGGGAGATAACTTAGGTGCGTTTTTTATGCCGAATCAACAGGTACTGTTCGTGAATTTACCGGTGCCTTCTTGGCAAATTAAAATGGGAATTACCTGGGTTTTTTGGAATTAGTAGGATCGAATCAAGCAAGAATCCCCATAACTTCGGCCATCTTCTTGCCGATTCCTGCAGGAGAGTCAACCACGTGAATTCCGCATTCTCGCATAATGCGTTTTTTGGCCTCAGCAGTATCATCAGCTCCACCAACGATAGCGCCTGCATGACCCATGGTTCTGCCTTTAGGAGCGGTTTCGCCTGCGATAAATCCTACAACGGGTTTCGTTCCATTTTCTTTGATCCAACGAGCAGCAATGGCTTCGAGGTTCCCTCCAATTTCACCGATCATGACAATGCCTTCTGTTTCTGGATCGTTCATCAATAACTCAACCGCCTCTTTCGTAGTAGTTCCAATAATTGGGTCTCCACCGATACCGATGGCCGTAGAAATTCCTAAGCCCGCTTTCGCTACTTGGTCTGCTGCCTCATAGGTCAGGGTTCCGGATTTAGAAACAATGCCAATTTTACCTGGCTTGAACACAAATCCGGGCATAATACCCACTTTCGCTTGACCTGCGGTAATAACACCTGGGCAGTTAGGGCCAATCAATCGGCAATTATATCCTTTAATAAATTCTTTCGCATAAATCATGTCCTTGACAGGAATACCTTCGGTGATGCAAACAATCACTTTAATGCCTCCTTCTGCGGCCTCCATAATCGCATCTGCTGCAAAAGCTGGCGGGACAAAAATGATGGAAACGTCAGCTCCAGTTGTTGTAACCGCATCTTTAACGGTATTGAAAACAGGTTTTTCCAAATGCAAATTACCTCCTTTTCCGGGAGTTACACCGCCCACCACATTGGATCCGAACTCCAACATTTGACTGGCATGAAATGTTCCCTCCGTTCCGGTGAATCCTTGAACAATTATTTTTGATGTGTTGCCGACTAGTACGCCCATTCTTTTAGTTTTTGATGGGTAAAGTTACAATTTCAAAATCAATTAAGGCAAAACAAGTTGCGCTAAAAAGTGATTTTCCTCTACCTCTAACCTTCGGCAAAGGAATCCACAAGCTACGGCTGCACTATGCAGGGTGTCGTAATCAACATATAACCAAGGGAATACCTGGCTTGATTCTTTTCCGTAGTGCATTTGAAACTGGAAGTCTCCATAATATTCACTATTGAGGTCCATCCAATAGGAACCGTCCTCTTCTTCGTAAAGGAATTTAACATCGGATGAATCGCATAGGATTTGCCCTTGATGATTTAATAGGGTCTTCAGGTGCTTTAAAAATGGAACTAAAGTACTTTTCTTTCCGGCAATTCCTATCCCATTCATGAGCAACAACAAGGTATCATACGTTTCATCCTTAAGGTCAAGGATGTTCCTACATTCGGCCTCAATGCCTTGATTTTTTAGGTACTCAATAGCTCCAGGTGAGCTATCGATCGCTTTTACGTAAAATCCTTGCGACTTAAGGTATGTTGAATGGGGACCTGCCCCAGCCCCGATGTCCAGTATTTTTCCTTGAGCCAAGTCAAGGGCACGTTTTTCAAGGTTTGGCATTTCTTCATACGACCTGAACAATACTTCAATAGGGATGATATCGTCATCGGTTAAATCCGAGCTGACAATAATGTCCTTTGGCTTTCTGGTTCGATGAAAATCGAGTATTGCTTTACCAATGGGATCCGATGTGGGCATGGGTATTAGTAATCGGATTCGTTGAAACCTTCTAAATCTTCGCTGCTGTAGTCATCGTCGTAATCATTGAACCCGAAATCATCCTCTTCTAAATCCTCTTCATCCACTAATGCGGCACCACCTGCTGAAAATATATCCTCCCTAGATTCATCATATTGACCGCTTTTTACAGCTTCACCAACGCTAAGAGCGAGTTCTGGCTTTGCGGGATTGGGCAAGTCATTTTCAATTAATTCAATCAAAAAAATTTGCATTGCGAGGAAATCGTATATCAAAATAAATTTTTGATTGGCAGCTGTGATAAAGTCTCTTAAAATGGCTTTACTCATCACATTGGCTGGTTGATCCAAGGCATCGTCGTCGTACGACATGTCCATCAAGTTGATTTCGTGCCCCTTGTCCCATGCTTCATTGGAAACATAGAAACTGGCCATTTGATCCCCTTTTAATTCAAAAGCGCTAATTATGGCTCGATAAAACGTTTCAAAGTCACTAGAATCCGAAATGATGAGATCTCTAAAAACTTCCGCTTTGGCTTCGGAATCGAGTAAAATTCTGAACTTTAATCCTTGCATGGTTTTTTTTGAATAAAGGTAGTTAAATATTCTTGACGGCTTTTAATCCCAGTTCATTTGCGTATTTATACATGGCTATTTTCGCGTCATCCATCGTATTTTGTATTTCTCCTTCGAGGATGGCATCCTTAATTTTTGATTTGAGGACGCCAATTTCGGCGCATGGCCCTAATCCAAAAACTTCCATGATCATTTCTCCGGTTATTGGGGGTTGAAAGTTCCTAATTCGGTCTTTCTCCTCCACTATTCGAAGCTTTTTAGTTACCAGTTCAAAGTTCTTTCGATAACGTTTAACCTTGAACTCATTTTTGGACGTAATATCGGAATTGCACAGCATCATGAGGTCGTCGATGTCGTCGCCTGCTTCGCAAAGCAATCGGCGAATAGCTGCATCGGTCACACTGCCCTTTACTAATGCGATAGGTCTTAAATGCAAACGCACGAGTTTTTGAACATACTTCATTTTTTGGTCCAGCGGTAGACGAAGTTTTTTAAAGATTTTTGGAACCATACGCGCCCCTAATTCTTCGTGCCCATGAAAGGTCCACCCATGTAAAGGCTCGTATCTTTTTGTAGGAGGTTTGGCAATATCGTGTAGCAATGCTGCCCAACGGAGCCATAAATCATCGCTTTTTTCACTCAAATTATCCAAAACCTCCAAGGTGTGTTCGAAGTTGTCCTTGTGGCTATGTCCATTGATGGTTTCTGTACCACTCAATGCCAATAATTCCGGGAAAATGTGGGGGAGAAGGCCCGTTTGCTTGAGTAAATTTAGCCCTCTGGACGGTTTAGGGCTTAGCATTATTTTGTTCAACTCGGTGGATATTCGTTCCATGGAGACGATCGCAATGCGTTCTTTTTGGTCAACAATCGCATCAATAGAGGCGGGCGAAATTTGAAAATTAAGTTGGGTTGCGAATCGTATGGCACGCATCATTCTTAACGGATCATCCGAATACGTAACAACAGGGTCGAGCGGTGTCCGTAAAACTCGGTTTTGCAAATCTTTGATTCCATCAAATGGATCCAATAATGCACCAAAATTTGAGGCGTTCAAGGAAAAAGCAAGCGAATTGATGGTGAAATCACGGCGCAATTGGTCGTCTGTCAAGGAGCCAGGAAGGGTGGAGGGTTTACGCGAATCTTCGCTGTAGGATTCTTTTCGAGCTCCAACAAATTCCACATCTATTTCTTTGTACTTAAAATGGGCGGTTCCGTATCGAGCGAATATGGTCAGATTCTTCACCCTTAATTTTTCGGCCACTTTTGAAGCAAATGCCGGTCCATCACCAACCACAACGATGTCAATATCTTTACAAGGCCGCTCTAGGAAACAATCTCGAACAAATCCGCCAATAACGTATGCTTCCACCGTATTGAACTGACTAATTTCTCCAATAACTTTAAAAATAGGGTGTTTGAGAAAATGACCGTAGGACTCTGCCATACCGCAAAAATACGAAGAAATTAATGGAGAAGGTTGAG
>JBJTXE010000039.1:0-3164 GCA_046082075.1 Bacteroidota bacterium | reverse complement strand
GAAGAGGCTCCTGCTGCTGAGGCTCCTGTTGCTGAAGAGACACCTGCTGCTGAAGAGGCACCTGCTGCTGAAGAGGCTCCTGCTGCCGAAGAGGCTCCAGTTGCTGAAGAGGCTCCTGCTGCTGAAGAGGCTCCTGCTGCTGAGGCTCCTGTTGCTGAAGAGACACCTGCTGCTGAAGAGGCTCCTGCTGCTGAGGCTCCTGCTGCTGAAGAGGCTCCTGCTGCTGAAGAAGGCACCTCAGAGGAATAATCTCAAACTCAGATTTTTTGAACGGCTATTTTCAAATAGGTCATATTGCGAAACTTCACGGATACCAAGGTGAAGTTTCGTTGTTTTTGGACGTAACACAACCGGAAAAATACCAGCACCTGAACCTTGTTTATTTAGAAGTTGACGGCATTGCTACCCCCTTTACCATTGAAGCTGTTAAACCCATGAATAATGGTTTTTTGGTGTTGAAATTGGAAGGAGTGAACAGCGAGGGAGAGGCCAAACGCTTGGTGCGTAAATCCGTTTTTTTAAATGAATCTTTGCTTCCTGAATTGGATGAAGATTCCTTTTATGACCATGAAATCGAAGGGTTTACGGTAATTGATACGGCTCGAGGTGACATTGGTATTGCTGTAGGGGTCGTTGATCATCCTTCCAACCCATTGTTGCAGGTGGAAAAGGATGGGGTTGAAGTTTTAATACCTCTCAACTTGGAATTGCAAAAAAAAGTCAACCGTTCGGAAAAGACCTTAACCATTACAACACCTGAAGGACTTTTGGAAGTTTATTTATCTTGAGATAACAGACCCAAGCAAATTTTCATTCGAATTACTTTTTTGGCGGCCTCATTGACCTGTTGTTGGAAACCGTTATTTTTTCGGTATTCCTGAAGGAGTTCGTTGTGGGCTTTTGCGGCGTTCACGGGCATCAAAACAATGTCGCATCCCGCTGCAATGGCTTTAGTAGCGGATTGAGGAACGTTAACTACTCCTCCCATGTTCATGGCGTCGGTGACGATAAGTCCATTGAAACCTAATTCATTTTTCAAAAGATCGGTAACAATGGCCTTGGAGCAGGTGGAAGGCAATCCTTGGGTATCGTATTTTTTATTGTTCTTGACGGCAATGTGCGCGACCATGATCGATAAAACACCGTTGGCAATAAGTTCTGGATAGTTTTTAATTTCTTTAAGTTCACCATCGATGGTTTGCAACGAAGAGTGCGTGTCACCGCTCACGAGTCCGTGCCCTGGGAAGTGTTTAGCCGTTGCAACAATGCGGTGGTTTTGAGTTTCCTGAATAAACGCATTAGACCATGGAATCAGTTGCTCGGGTTTGTTCCCGAAACCTCGATATCCAACGGTTGCATTCCCTGCGACGTCTACCACGGGTGCGAAATTGTAATTGATACCAATATCGTTAAGAAGTTTTGAAATTTGTTGGGCAACGGTAATTACCTCTTCCATGGAATTGATTTCTACCGCTTTTTTGACAGGAGCCGATTCCCCAATTTTTCGATTTACCAGACTTGGTTCAGCATCCGCGCTGTAGAGAAAGGGGAGGTTGCCTTTCGATTGATTGAGGGCATTGAATTTTGCAATCCATTGGGTGAATTCGTTTTGGGTTCCATTCAGCATTAGCACTCCGCCAATAATTCGTTGATTTATATGTTGTTCAATGGTCTCGGTCGTTTGTCCGTATTTTCCAACGGCGGGCATGACCAGTTGCGCAACAATCGAAGTATCGTCTAATTGCTTAAACACCTCTTCAACTGCTTGGTCCAAGGATTGATCCGAACCTAAAAAATCCGTCAATTGAAAGTTCTTTTCCTCTTTCATTTGAGGAACTTTCGTGATTTTAGTATTGGGAGAAAGTTGAGAGCAAGCCAAAACGCCCATGAGCACACTGGAAAAAAGCATAAGGTGTTTAAGATCCATAATTCTTAGATTTCTTGCAAAATTAGAAGGATCACCCATACAATCATTCCCATAATTTGATTGTTATTAACAGCTAGCTGTTTTATTCAATATTAAGTTATTGTTAAGGTTTTGAATTAAATTCAATACATTTGATTGTGTAATCAAGCTCAGCTTAACTATTTTTCGTTGGTATGAAAAAATTTCTCCTTTTCTTTTTAGTGCACACCTCGTTGGTTTCGTTCGCTCAAACATTTTATGATAAGCAGACCGTTCAAACGGTGGAAATATTTTTCGCCCAGGCCAATTGGGATGCTCTACTGGATAATTTAGCCCAAACTACCGAGGACTATTTGTTAGCGGATTCTGTTCGTATTAATGGGACGGTTTTCGATTCCGTAGGGGTAAAGTATAAAGGGAACAGTTCGTATAATCCCAACAACAATAAAAATCCGTTGCATATCAACTTGGATTGGGTCAATTCTAATGCAGATTATCAAGGATATACGGAAGTTAAATTGCAGAATTTATACATGGATCCTTCCATGATTCGCGAAGTCCTTTCGTATGCCGTATTAGAGAATTACATGGATTGCCCTAAGGCAAATTTCGCCAATGTTTACATTAATGGAACCTTGCGTGGATTATACTCAAGTGCTGAGAGCATTGATGATAAATTCAATACCGACCACTACTATGATCATATGGGTTCGTTTTTTAAGTGCAATCCCAATGGAGGGCCAGGGCCAGGGGTAGGTACCTCCCCAGACTTGAAATATTTAGGCGCTGATTCTTCTTTGTATGCCAATGGATACGAGTTGAAATCAACCTATGGTTGGACCAACTTGGTGGATTTGATTAACACCTTGAACAATAATTTTGCGAGCATTGAAGATAAACTGGATTTAGACCGTGCGATTTGGATGCTTGCTTTCAATAACGTGCTAGTAAATCTCGATTCCTACAGCGGTTCGTTTCGTCAAAATTATTACCTGTACAAGGATATTAACCAACGATTTGTTCCCACCGTTTGGGATTTGAACATGAGTTTTAATGGATTTCCAGGGGGATCCGGCAGTGGACCAGGAAGCGCCAGTTTAGATCCTTTGTCCAACATGAATTCGAACAACCATCCTTTAATTAAGAAAATCTTAAACAACCCCATGTATAAGCGCATGTACATGGCCCATGTGCGAACCATGTTGCAAGAAATGTTTGCAACGAATTGGTATTTAAATCAAGCCAATGCGCTAAGAAA
>JBJTXE010000038.1:0-3598 GCA_046082075.1 Bacteroidota bacterium | reverse complement strand
ATTGTTCAAAGCCCTGGAAAATGGAATAGCCTTGGAGTTCTCAAATTTGAGTTCAATAACCGTCACAGCGTTTACGTTCACGACACCCCACAAAAAGCCTTGTTCAACCGAGCGGTTAGAAGCTTTTCCCACGGTTGTATGCGGTGCGAATTCCCGACGGAATTAGGGAAACAATTGCTCACCTTTGACCAAGCAGGACGCAAAAAGAATTCGATGCGACCCGATACCTTGGATACCTTACTTCGAGTGGGTAAACACAACGTATTTCCTTTGAAAACAAAAATCCCCATCAAAGTCTTTTACCAAACCGTTTGCGCCTCCGCCGATCGAATGGTTTTTTACCTCGACATTTACGGAAGGGATTCCCAATTACTGAACTCCCTGAAAAACATTCAACCCTTTAATTTCTAAGCTATGATCGTATCTCCTTCCATCTTATCCTGTGATTTTGGTAACCTCCAGCGCGACATTGAAATGCTGAATTCCTCGGAAGCCGAATGGATTCACATAGATGTAATGGATGGCGTCTTCGTACCCAACATTTCTTTCGGGTTTCCGGTCCTGAAAAGTGTACGAAAACACAGCGATAAAGTACTTGATGTGCACTTAATGATTCAAAACGCGGACCTTTACCTCGAAGAATTCCAACAAACGTGCGCCGATACTTTAACATTTCACTACGAAGCGTGTACGCATTTGCACCGAACCTTGCAACGGATTCGTAGTTTGGGAATGCGCGCCGGTGTCGCCTTAAATCCACATACCCCTGTTTCCGTTTTGCAGCATGTGATGGCGGATTTGGAGGTGGTGTTGATCATGTCCGTTAACCCCGGCTTTGGTGGGCAGACCTTTCTCCCGGAGAGCATCAAAAAAGTGGCCGAGGTAAAGCGAATGGCCCAAGAAATCAATCCACAAGTAATCATTGAAGTGGATGGGGGGGTAAATCAGGACAACGGTATACTGCTTGGACAAGCAGGTGCGAGAGCCCTTGTGGCAGGAAATTTCGTGTTCAATGCCGAAAATCCGGTGAACACCATTCATGATCTCCGACAAATTGTAAGTTCGTAACCATTTTTTGCAAGCTCCGTTTCAGCACCATGCGTTTTCAATTAGCGGTATTTCTCCTCATGACATCAACGGTTTTTGGCCAGAATTTGGCCGAATTAGAAAACCAACTCTATGTCAAATTGAACGAACTCCGATCCGCAAAAACAGAGCAAGAAATGGATCGGCTGAATGCGGTGTTTACTCAAGAAATGCAAAAATTCCTTGAAAAGCAAGGCGCTTTTCAATACCCTTTTACCCAATTAAAATCCATTGCAGACCTCCACAGCGACGACGGTCTTGTGCGCATTGTGCATTGGAACTTGGAATACCCCGACTTCACCTACAGCTATTCAGGATTTGTTATACGCTACGATCCAGACGAGGAGCAATCCACCGTTTCCCAACTCGTCGATGTCAACGATCCCTACACCCCAATCCCCGAGAATGTCCTCGATGGAAAGAACTGGTACGGAGCCTTGTACTACAAAATGATTACCGTAGAATACAACGGCGAAAACCAATACGTTTTGCTCGGGTGGGACGGCGGTACCACGAGCAGCAATTTTAAAATCATCGATGTTTTAAGTTTCAAAGGCAATGCAGTGAAGTTCGGAAGTCCCCTCTTCGTTAATAAAAAGAAGGTATTGAAAAGGGTCGTTTTCGAATACTCCGATAAAAGCAACATGGCCTTACGCATGGATGAAAAACGCAACCGAATCGTTTTTGATCACCTTTCCCCTGAAAACCCTTCATTGACGGGTGTTTATTCCTTTTATGTTCCCGACTTTTCCTACGATACTTATGTTTGGATGGATGACCGGTTTATCCTCCAAGAAGATGTGATTGCCATTAACGACCCCACCGAGGAAGGTTCGGCAACCGTTTATGTGCTCGATCCCAAAACGGGTCAACCGAGAAAACAGAGTTACAAACTTAAGTGGGTGAACCCTGAAGACCCCAACCGGCCCGGCGATATTAGCCATATATCTAGGACACCGGAAAGTGAACAACTTGAAATCGCTGAAGAAACACCTGAAGAAGTCATCCCTAAAAAGAAATGGTGGGATCGAAGAAATCCAGATAAATTAAGCGTCACCACTGGAAGGTACAAACGCAACCGAAGACGCCCCCCTAAACCATGATGCAACTCGGAGAGATACATATCTTTCAAATTGAACGATTTACCCCACAAGGTGCCTACGTATTTGGTAAAGAAGACGAAATCCTCGACGATGAGGAGGTTTTACTCCCAACGAAGTACCTGCCGACCAATCCTCAAGTAGGTGATGAAGTGCAAGCATTTCTCATGAAGGATTCGAACAACCGCAGGGTGGTGGTCCGCGATTTTCCCACATTAACCCTCAACACCTGTGCATTCTTAACGGTCACTGAAATGAACATGCACGGTGCTTTTGCCGATTGGGGACTCGACAAGGACTTGTTCATCCCCTTCTCTGAACAACGCGAAGGCATTGAAATGGGCGAAACCTACCCCGTAATACTATGCTATGACCAGCAGACGGATCGCCTGTATGGGAGCATGAAAATCAACAAGAAACTGTCAGTGGCAGACGCATCTATTGAGCACCAGAACTTACCGTTTTTGGTGACTGAACACCACGAATTGGGATGGCGAGGGGTGCTGGATCAACAATACTTGGGCATGTTATACCGCAGCGAGTGTAAGATTCCTGTTTCCCTCGGACAAACCCTTTCTGTGTATGTAAGTGGTGTGCGGCCTGATGGTAAAGTGGATGTTAAAATCAGTTCCACCCTGCCCCAAAAATACGACGAAGCGGTAGATCAAATTGCAGCATATTTAGCCCAAAACAAATTTCTCTACTTAACGGATAAATCCGATGCCAGCGAAATATACGAGCAATTCCGTATGAGCAAGAGAACCTTCAAGCAGGCCATTGGCAAACTGTACAAGCAGCGTAAAATCAAATTATTTGACGATAAAATAGCTCGGATGGATGAATAAGCCAGCCTTGGAATCCTTACTTCACGCGTGGACTCATCCACCAACGGACCCCCTACCCCAACGTTTCAATTTTCCGCATCAGTACCAGTCCAATGCCTGGGCCAAAGCCGCTGCCCATGAGCTGCAAGAAACCTTGCCCCAACGGTTTAAGCACGATTTTGACAACACCGGAAAAATGTTCGGTGTGTTAGTTGTTGAAACCCCCGTGGGAGTAAAATACCTCGCTGGATTTTCCGGGAAAATCGACGAAACCACCGTTCACCCGGGCTTTGTACCGCCCATCTTCGATACCACGAACCCGAAAAGTTTTTACCGACAAGGGGAGCGTGACCTGGAGGAACTCACTCAACAAATTCGGGAAATTTCGGAGGGCAGCAAACTACCAGCGTTGGTGCTTCAAAAAAAGCAATTGGAAATAGCATGGCAGGAACAACGCACCGCCCTGCAAGCAGGCATAAGCGAGAACAAATTGCGCAGAGCAGAACAGCGCTTAGCCAGCGGATTCAACGAAGCAGCGGAGGAACGGCTCAACAACGAGAGCAAACGAGAACAACTCGCACTCAAGCA
>JBJTXE010000037.1:0-22063 GCA_046082075.1 Bacteroidota bacterium | reverse complement strand
CCTAAAATTAGTCACCCAACGCAAGGTAACACAACAAGAAACAGATGACCTATTAATGGCGAATATCATTGTAAAACATACCAAATCCAATGCTATAACCCTCGTAAAAAACGGTCAGCTTTTAGCCTGTGGAACGGGACAAACTTCAAGGGTAGATGCTTTGCAACAAGCGGTGGACAAAGCAAAACGATTCGGACTTGATTTACAAGGGGCGGTTATGGCTAGTGATGCGTTTTTTCCCTTTCCGGACTGTATTGAAATTGCAGCAAACGAAGGGATTTCCGCAATAATTCAACCTGGAGGTTCCATAAAAGATCAACTATCCATTGAAGCGTGTGATCGGAGAAATCTTGCCATGGTCCTCACTGGAATACGCCATTTTAAGCATTAATTTTAGTTTTCAATCTTTTTCCCTAACTTCGAACTCAATTTTAGCACTCCATAATTCATGGGTTTATTTAGTTTTTTAACGCAAGAAATTGCAATTGATTTAGGCACGGCCAATACATTGATTATTTGGAACGACAAAGTTGTTGTGGATGAGCCATCCATCGTAGCGAAAGACATTCAATCGGGAAAAATTGTTGCTATCGGGAGAAAGGCTCAGCAAATGCATGGCAAGACACACAAACTCATCGAAACCATTCGGCCACTGAAAGACGGTGTAATTGCCGACTTTAACAGCGCAGAACAGATGATTCGTGGAATGATTAAAATGATTAATTCCGGGAACACCCTATTCAAGCCGACCCTTCGAATGGTAATTTGTATTCCTTCCGGTATTACCGAGGTTGAAAAAAGAGCTGTGCGTGATTCTGCTGAACATGCGGGAGCAAAAGAAGTGTATTTAATTCATGAACCCATGGCAGCCGCTATAGGAATCGGAATTGATGTGGAAGAGCCTACAGGAAATATGATCATTGATATTGGAGGGGGCACCTCTGAAATCGCCGTTATTGCTCTCGGTGGTATAGTCTCTGATAAATCGATTCGTATTGCCGGAGATGACTTCACGAACGACATCGAAGAATACATGCGTCGTCAACATAATATTTTAATCGGAGAGCGAACTGCAGAACAAATAAAAATTGAAGTTGGTGCTGCCATTCCTGTTCTAGAAGATCCGCCACCACCCTTTGCGGTTAGAGGGCGTGATTTGCTGTCAGGCATTCCAAAAGAAATTTTAATAACCCACGACGAAGTAGCTGCTGCCTTAGATAAAACCATTGCGAAAATTGAAGAGGCCATTTTAAGCGCGTTAGCATCAACCCCTCCGGAATTGAGTGCAGACATCTACAAAACGGGCATTTATTTAGCGGGGGGAGGATCCATGCTTCGCGGATTGAACCTACGAATTCAAGAGAAAACCAAATTGCCTGTGCACGTTGCGGACAATCCTTTGCGTGCTGTGGCGCTTGGAACAAGTATCGCTTTGAAAAATATTGGACGATACCAGTTCCTAATAAAGGATTAACAAGAGGATAATTCCTCCTTTTTTATTGTTGCGAGATGCAAAACCTTATAGATTTTTTAATCCGTTTTCGAGTTTTCTTAAGTTTTGTGGCATTTCAAGTCCTTTGTTTTTTCCTGTATGTACAATTCGTTACTTATCCTCGAAGCGTTTATTTTACAGCGGCGTCGAATGTTAATGGTCAACTATTGACCTGGGAAAACGATTTATACAGCTATCTGCGATTATCTAAAAGCAACCAGCATCTGCATGAGGAAAACGCATTGCTTAGAGGGGTTTCATTTGATCATTATTATCAGATTCAAAGAGCAGAAATCAAAAAAAACGATACGGTATATCAACAGAGTTTTCGCTTCTTTCCAGCCACAATAATCAGTGCTCCAGTAAACGGAAGAAACAATTACTTTACCGTCAATGCTGGAGCTTTGCAGGGATTAAAGAAAGACATGGGCGTGATTTCCAGCCAGGGAGTTGTCGGGGTAGTTTTTAAAGTGGGCAGAAAATATAGTCTTGTAAAATCAGTGCTAACGTCAGACATCAATATCGATGTCGTGGTGGGAAAAAAAGAGGTCCGTGGCATCCTGAAATGGAATGGGATGAATCCTAAAATCGGAACTGTTACAGGTATATCAACCGATATTAATGTGCCTAAATGGTGTGAAGTTAGAACACAGGGGGCCACTGGAATTTTTCCCAAAGGAATTCTATTAGGAAAAGTAAAAGCAAAGCGAAGATTAGAGAACCAGTCGCTTTGGGACATCGACCTTCTTTTTCATGAGGATCTAAAAAACATTCACTACGTTTATGTAATAAATTCGCTCATTGTAGATGAAATTAAGGGGCTACAGCGCCATATTCCAACGGAAACCATTGAATAGCTTATGAAAGGAATAATTCGCTACGTTTTTCTATTCTTGTCTTTTTTGTTGCTACAAGTCTTTTTAGCAAGAAACATTGACTTAGGCTATGGTTTTCACTTGTTTCTTTTACCTCTATTCATCATGATTTTACCCTTTGAAACCCCTGTTTTTATATTAATGTTACTCGGGTTTTTGTTAGGCATCATCGCCGACAGCATCATGAACAGTTATGGTTTAAACGCTTCCTCCTTAGTTCTATTCGCTTATTTACGGCCCATAGTTTTTCAAACATTTACACCGAAGGAAGGATACGATGTTTTAAAAAACCCTGTGCTACCTGAAATGGGATGGACTTGGTTCGTATTCAGTTATGGACTATTACTTTTTATATACTTACTGTGGTTTTTTTTTCTCGAAGTATTTTCCCTCAATGAGTGGGTATTAATTGTACGAAACAGTTTCTTTAGTTTTATTTTTAGTTTTTCTGTTGCATTGATCTTACAACTTTTCTTCCGTAAGCAGCCCCTTGCATG
The DNA here is from genome assembly GCA_046082075.1 of Bacteroidota bacterium. Classification (GTDB taxonomy): domain Bacteria; phylum Bacteroidota; class Bacteroidia; order Flavobacteriales_D; family Crocinitomicaceae; genus UBA952. Next base: position 19,199 of record JBJTXE010000037.1, on the reverse strand, counting down.
AATTTAGAAAATAGAAAATACTTAATTATTGGGTTGGTGTTTTTCACCGTTATTATTTTTATTTCACGTCTGGCTTACATGCAACTGATTGATGACTCATGGTCAAGGAGAGCCACTGAAATTGCCGAAAAACGCAGGGAAGTCGTTCCTCCAAGAGGAGCAATTTATGATCGAAACTGGAAGAAAATTGTCATCAATCAAATCTCCTATAATTTAATGATTATAGAAGGAAAACTCAAATCCTTTGACACGGTGAGATTTGCTAAGTTAATTGGCTGGGAAACAGCAGAAGTTTCCAAAAGGATCAAAGAAATCAAGGAGAATGAGGGATATTATTTAAACCCTGCGACAGGGAAAAATGAATCGAATTTCAGGAGCGATCGGCCATATCCGTTCATCAAAGACTTGACCCTTGAAGAAATAACCCAAATTGCCCCTCGACTTGGCGATTTTGGCGGAGCTATCTATGAGGAGCCTGTCGGAACCCGATACTATCCTTTCCCCAATGCCGCCAACATCTTTGGTTATATGAGCGAAGTAAATCGTGATGAAATAAAGAAAGATCCTTTTTATCGCCCAGGCATGAACATTGGGCGCTCGGGAATTGAAAGGGCTTATGAAGACATTCTACGAGGCACGAAGGGGGTGCGGTACGTGGTGACGGATGCTACGGCTCATGACATAAAATCTTTTGCTAATAAAAAATATGATACCTTGGCAAAACCTTCACCAAATCTAATTTTAGGCTTAGACATCGAGCTCCAAGCGTATGGCGAATTATTAATGAAAAACAAAAAAGGTTGCATTGTGGCGATTGAGCCTAAAAGCGGTGAAATACTCACCATGGTTTCTTCTCCAAACTATGATCCTAATTTGCTTTCAGGAAGAAAAAATATTCGTAAAAATTATCCAAGCCTTCTAATGGACCCGCAACTCCCGTTATTTGCCCGGCCATTACAAGCAGAATATCCTCCAGGGTCCATTTTCAAATTGCTTCAATCATTGATTTGTCTTCAAGAAGGAAGAATCAGCCCCAATAGTGCGTTTTCTTGCAATAAATCGGTAGTTGGATGCCATAACCATCCCACAGCTACCTCTGTGGCGAAAGCGATTCAATATTCTTGCAATCCTTATTTCTATGCGGCAGTTCGAAGGGTTATTCAACCGAATAAAATGAAAAAAAACGAAGACGATGCCGTTCTTGGCTTAGATAATTGGCACGGCTACATGAGTTCGTTTGGTTTAGGGAAAAAACTTGACGTAGATGTCGATTTCTCCGCCCAACGAGGCGGGCTTATTCCTAATTCCGCCTATTATAACCGCTATTTAGGCAAAGGGAACTGGGCCTTTTCAACCATCCGATCCATTGCTATTGGGCAGGGGGAAATAAAATTAACCCCCATTCAGATGGCCAATATTGCTGCGTTAATCGCCAATCGAGGATGGTTTATTAGCCCTCATTTTGTTAAGTCCATCGGTCGAACAGGTCCCCGCCCACAATACTTGAACAAAAACAAGGTGCCAATCGACAAGCAACATTTCGAGGTGGTAATTGAAGGCATGAGAAGGGTTGTATATGAACCTGGTGGAACCGGAAAGGAAGCGAGAAATGAGCAATTCGTTGTTTGCGGTAAAACGGGAACCGTTCAAAATGGTAAAAACAAAAAAAACCATTCCGTTTTCATTGCATTTGCCCCAAAGGATAATCCTACCATTGCCTTAGCTGTTTTTGTGGAAAATGCGGGTGCAGGTGGTGTTTGGGCCGCTCCTATTGCTGGTCTTATGTTGGAAAAATACATCCAAAAAAAGGTGTTAAATGCCGAAAAGGAAGACTATATTATAAATACCCGATTAGCCGAATAAACCGCATGCGAACTAAGGAACGCCTTTTTGCCAATCTTGACCTTCCCTTGCTTATTTCCGTCCTAGTAATTATGGCGATTGGAATGGCTACTGTTTATTCCGTGACCTATAACCCGCATTCCCCTTCGATTTTCAGCTTCAGTGAAAAATATGGAAAGCAATTTCTGTGGATGGGCGCCTCCTTATTTTTAGGGGTTATGCTCTTACTCATTGATGCTGATGTATATCGGAAATTCGCCGAGTTTATTTACGCAGGCTGTTTAGGACTACTAATCCTTGTATTGTTCATGCCCCCAGTTCACGGAGCAAGAGCATGGCTTGGCTTTGGGGGATTGGGAATTCAACCGGCAGAGTTTGCAAAAATTGCTACCGCCTTATTGCTTGCTAAAGCCATTGATCAAATTAATCTTAAGCTCCAAAACGCCAGAACTGTTGTAAATTTATTGGTAATTCTACTCATTCCTGGCCTTCTCGTCGCACTACAACCCGATGCCGGAACCCTCTTGGTGTTCAGTTCGTTCCTATTTGTGCTTTACAGAGAGGGCATTTCATTTGACCCTTTGTTTTTGAATTTCGTGAACAGCGTTCGAGGTGTTAGATTCAAAACAACATGGCTCGGAACGCATTTTATTCCGTTTCTTTTCTTTGTGCTGGTTTTAAGCCTGCTGAGTTTGTATATGTCAGGATCTGATTATTCTGTCTTTGGTGCTACGGTTTCAGGAATTAGGTTCCTTTGTTTAATCGTTGCCGGAATTGGTCTATTTTTCCTTGGGGTGATTCTCCTGTTCGGTTACCCAAGATACCGGAGGAACAATCTCATTGTTCTCCTAAGTGCATTTACTTTTGCTCTCTTTTTAATCAATAGTATTTCCTTCGTTTTCAATCATGTAGCAAAGCCTCATCAGAAAAATAGAATTGAATTGGTGTTGGGTCTTAAAGAGGATCCGAATGGAGCCGATTATAACCGTAATCGCGCGATGGCCGCAGTTGGGTCAGGTGGTCTTTCCGGTAAAGGTTATTTACAAGCGTCTGTTTCAAGTATGAGAACCAACCACGTGCCAGAAAGCGAAACGGATTTTATATTTTGTCCTTTCTCAGAGGAGTGGGGGTTTTTGGGCAGCCTTGTGTTACTTGCCATTTATGCCTTTATAATTCTGCGCATTTTTCTCATTGCCGAACGTCAACGGTCCATTTTTTTTAGAATCTATGCTTACTGCGTAGGCATGATTTTCTTTTACCATGTGGCTATTAATTTAGGGATGAATATTGGACTTGCTCCTGTGATAGGCATTCCCCTACCTTTCATGAGTTACGGAGGGTCATCCATTCTAGCGTTTACTTCCATGGTTTTTATTCTTCTAAAACTGGACAGCCAACGAAAGGACGTACTTAGATAAATAGTATTTTTGAACTAAATCTTCATTCCATGCTCACTGAAAACCTTCGTAAACGGTTTACACGAATTTTTTGGGTCTTGTCCCTTTTCCCATTTATGTTCGTTTTAGGCCTCGTAGTATTGCAGTCTGAAGACGACTTACCGCCTATTTCAATGTTGGATAACCCACCAGAATTGCAGGCCTCATTAATCCTTGGAGAAGAAGGAGATACACTTGGTCGATATTGGCAGGTGAACCGCACGAGTGCAGAATTTAAAAACATTTCCCCTTTTGTTTTTGATGCCTTAATTTCAACCGAGGATGAGCGGTTTAAAGAACATTCGGGTGTTGATTTTCGTTCTATCGCTCGTTCCTTTGGCTCGCTGGGAAGAGCCGGCGGTGCATCAACCATTTCACAGCAATTGGCGAAACTTTTATTTACCCTACAGCAACGTCAGCGCGAGGAAATTGCACGGGCAAATGGAGAAACTCTGTTGTCACAACGAGGAGGCATCATCGGAAAATTCAGGAGACTCAATGAGAAAGCCCGAGAGAACATAATTGCAACACGGCTAGAATCCAGGTATACCAAAGACGAAATTATTACCATGTACCTGAATCAATTCGATTTTCTTTATAATGCCGTTGGCATCGAAAATGCAGCAAAGGTGTATTTTAACAAACGCCCTAAAAATCTTAAAAAAGAAGAGGCCGCTATGCTAGTTGGCATGTGTAAAAATCCGTCGCTATACAACCCTTACACGTACAAAATCAAAAACTACCGAAAGATTATAAGTCGAAGAAAAGGCGTGGATGCAGATGCGGTGAGTAATGCAGAAATACAAGAAGCACGCTCCAAAGACTCCATGCGTTCCGTTAACCGTCGAAATCAGGTTCTGTACCAATGGCTGAGAAATAGCGAAAAGGGCAACGAATCACTGGGTTATAAATTAAGTCGAGCAGAATATGATCAGCTGATTAAAATCCCTGTCAGGGTTAATTATCAGTCCGTTGACCACAAGGAAGGCATGGCTCCTTATTTTCGAGAAGTACTACGTCAAGAAGTAACCGAAATTCTTCTTAAGAAAAAAGAAGACGGCACGTTAAGGTATGTGCGCGAAGACGGTCAATCGTATGACATTTATCGAGATGGGTTGAAAATCTATACCACGCTGAATACTCGGCTTCAAAAATATGCAGAAGCCGCCGTCGAAAAACATATTAAAGAATCCTTACAGCCAGCATTTAACAGCAACAACAGAGGCCTTAAAAATTACCCGTTTTCCAATCAAATTTCCCAAGATGTTGTGCAATCCCTCATGAATAGTGGACGTAAGAATTCGGGAAGGTACAAAACGTTAATTGCTGCAGGGTTAAGTGAGAAAGATGCTGTCGCTTCTTTCGATATGCCTATTCAAATGCGGGTGTTTTCTTGGAGAGGGGAAATCGATACCGTCATGAGTCCGAATGATTCGATTCGCTACTACAAGGCATTCCTGCACGCAGGACTTGTGAGTATGGAGCCGCAAACGGGTTTTGTTCGCGCTTGGGTGGGCGGGGTTAATTTTAAGCATTTTTCGTACGACCATGTTAAACAAGGGACCCGCCAAGTTGGATCAACCATAAAGCCTTTTGTTTATGCTGCAGCCCTTTCATTAAACGTAGTTAATCCCTGTACAACCTTTAGTCCAGGCGAATATTGCGTGGATTTGGTCGACCCAAATAACAACGTTGTAGGTCAATATTGTCCTCAAGGGGATGTGGCTCGAAATGTAAAAATGGGAATTGCCCAGTCTTCTAATCCAACCACCGTTGCCGTTATGGCTAAAATGGGCAAATACAATCCTGCCAACAAATCCGGAGGGCCTTATGAGATTGAAAAACTCCTCAAAAAAATGGAAATTACGTTAAATCCCAATGACGTAGTTCCTTCCATGTGTTTAGGTAGCATGGACCTCTCTTTGTTTCAATTAGTCGGGGCACAATGCGTTTTCGCAAACAATGGGGAATACAATCGACCTACGACCATAGAGCGCATAGAAGATCGAAACGGAAAGGTGATTTATGAGGCAACACCTTACAACGATGAAGCGTTGAATGCGACCGTTGCCTATGAAATATTGAAAATGATGAAAGGAGTAATTACCCAAGGAACCGGTGGAAGCTTAAGAAGTGGTAAATACGGCCCCATTCCTCCAACGGCAGGAAAAACAGGGACAACCCAAAACAATTCAGATGGATGGTTTATTGGCATCACCCCTGATTTGGTTACAGGCGTTTGGGTAGGGGCTGAAGACCGTGCCGTACGTTTCAAATCGATGAACTGGGGGCAGGGTGCCCGAATGGCTCTTCCGATTTATGGATATTACATGCAGCAAGCATATAAAGATGCCGTATTATCCCTTTCTACCCGTGATTTTTCAGAGCCAACTAACTATGATCCTAAGGCCTACGATTGTTCCGATGCTCCCAATCCTGATGCCGCAGACGAAACGGATGTTTTATTTTAATGATTAAAACGACATGAATAAGGAACAGCCTAATATTCAAAAAGCGCTTGAAGGCATTCAAGATGGAATGACCCTTATGATTGGTGGATTCGGCCTATGCGGTATTCCTGAAAACTCCATTAAAGAACTTGTTAGCATGGGGGTGCGGGATTTGACTTGTATTTCTAATAATGCTGGCGTTGATGATTACGGTCTTGGTTTATTGCTTCAAAGAAAGCAGATTAAAAAGATGATCAGCTCATATGTTGGGGAAAATGATGAGTTTGAGCGTCAAATGCTGTCGGGTGAATTGGAAGTTGATCTAATCCCTCAAGGTTCTCTGGCCGAACGATGCCGCGCAGGAGGAGCAGGAATACCCGCCTTCTTTACCCCGGCAGGATTTGGAACAGAGGTGGCAGAAGGAAAAGAGGTGCGTTTTTTCAACAATAAACCTCACATTCTTGAAGATGCGTTAACCGCAGATTTTGCCATTGTAAAGGCCTGGAAAGGAGACACGGAAGGAAACCTCATCTACAAGGCAACGGCCATGAATTTCAATCCAATGATGGCCATGGCAGGTAAAATAACCATCGCTGAAGTTGAAGAACTGGTTCCTGCAGGAACCCTAGACCCGAATTTTATTCATACTCCCGGAATTTTTGTTCAACGTATCTTTCAAGGAGAGGTGTTTGAAAAACGTATAGAACAGCGAACCGTAAGAACTCGATAAACTATGGCCCTCGACAAAATTGGTATTGCACAACGAATCGCACAAGAATTGCGAGACGGATGGTACGTAAATCTCGGGATCGGTATTCCCACACTCGTTGCAAACTATGTTCCAGAAGACCTTACGGTAGAGTTTCAGTCTGAAAACGGCGTCCTAGGAATGGGTCCATTTCCTTTCAAAGGAGAGGAAGATGCGGACTTAATCAATGCCGGCAAGCAAACCATCACCGTAAAACCAGGCGCAGCATTTTTCGATTCGGCCACTTCCTTTGCGATGATTCGCGGTAAACACGTTCAACTAACGGTTTTAGGGGCAATGGAAGTGTCTCAGAATGGAGATATTGCAAATTGGAAAATTCCGGGAAAAATGGTTAAAGGGATGGGAGGAGCCATGGATTTAGTGGCCTCTGCCGAAAACATTATTGTAGCAATGATGCATAGCAACAAAGCGGGGGAGTCGAAATTGCTTAAAGAATGTTCCCTTCCCCTAACGGGTGTGGGCTGTGTTAAAAAAATCGTTACAGAGCTTGCCGTGTTAGACATCAAAGACGGTGCATTCCATCTTCTTGAAAGGGCACCAGGTATTTCGGTAGATGAAATCATTTCAAAAACAGAGGGAGCGCTGGTAGTCCCTGAATTCGTTCCAGAAATGAGGCTTTAATTGACGTGGTGAAATTTCAGTGGTGTTTTTTGGTCTTAATTCTATGGTCTGCGTTCCATTCTACCGGACAAATACTTGTTTATCAACAACCAAAGGACCACATCAATTTGGAAAATTGGATTGATATTGGCCTGTCACGTTCCCAAAATCCCAGAAAGCAAAAAGGTTTTTATAGGTACGATTCCCTTTACGTGTTGTCTTACCGAGATAGTCTTGGCGCAACGATCAATGCTACCCCTATTTTCTCCCTCTGGGCAGGAAAGGAAAACGGAAAGAATGGTTTAAAATATCAAAATTCACGAGGGTTATTGGTTACTGCTGGACACCGAAAATTCTCGTGCTTTGCGTTAATAATGGAGAACCAAGCCTTCTTAGCGGAGTACCAAAACCAATTCATCAAAAGCCATGGAGAATATTATCCAGGAGCCATTGCATACTCCCAACAAAATGGTATGGTTCCCGGTGGAGGAAGAACCAAACCATTCAAAAATACAGGTTTTGACTATTCCTATTCCCAAGGAGGAATGGAATGGGACCTTTCCTCCCGTATTTCGATCTTTGGAGGAAACTGCAGTCTTAACATAAGCGAAGGAATGCGCTCGTTGTTTTGGTCAAACCATAATCAAGCCGCTGTGATTGGGTCTAAAATAATGCTTGCCCCTCATATACAATACTTTATGATAAAAGGAAGATTATTCGACCTTATACGCAAACCGAGTTATGCAAATGTTGAAAGCCCTTATTATAAAAAAGGGTATTCCATGAATGCCCTAATGTATACTGCAAAAAAGTTCCGTGCTGGAATCCTATATCAAACCATATGGAAGGGAGGTGATAGCATAAAGGAACAGCCCCTTTCTTCCTGGTTCTGGAGTCCATTACCGGGCTTTGACCAGTTTGCCAGTAACCGCGTTTCATTACCTCAATGGGGGATGATTGGGCATTATCAACCGATTTCGAGCCTTTTGTTGTACGGAGAAGCCTTTTGTAGGGGGCTAAAGAGGAACAATTTCAGCTACCAAGTGGGGGCCGTCTTTTTTCCCGCTTCCAGAAATGGTTGGACTTTCTCTTTGAACACAGCAATAAACCATGTAGGAACATCTTTTTATGGCGGCAATTATGCCTTAAGTTTTTCGAATAACAACCTGCCATTAGGTTCATTATTAGGCAACGGCACACAAGAACTATTGCTTTCATGTAAGTTGAAGTATAAACGTTTTTACATGGGGGTATTAATGCAATACTACACGTCGTTAATCGGGAAAACTATATTATTTCGGGACACCTATTCGGTTGAAAACAAGGTGTTTCACGGAATCGGCGAAATAGGTTTTGTCCTTAACCCATTAACTCAATGCGTCCTTTTCGGCTTGTTTGACTACCGTAACGGAAGCACTTCATTGAACACTAAGATGTTTACCCTCGGAATGAAAACCGCTATTTTTACTCAGCAACATGTGTATTAGAAATAGCTTGATTTTTAGTCTAATGATGTCGAGTGCCGCATGTTTAGCCCAATCGCTGGGTTTTTTACAACAAGATTCTCCCTACGATAGCTTAAGGACAAGCGATAGGTTTCCTGTGTACCCGGCAGTAAGCAGGTTGCCCAACAAAGGAGTTTTTAAACGTTTTCTTCCATTAATAGATGTTGCTCTTCAAACAGAAAACCCATTAAAGGGCAAATTACGAGGAGGATTTAATGTGGACTTGGAAAAGTCTATATTTTTTATGCGCTTTAGTTCACTTATAGGAGTATATTCTAATTACTCCCTCTTTAACCATAACGGTTTAACGCTTAAAACCTCGCCAATAGTCCAGTGGGATCCTAGCCTTCGCATTGGAATAAAACCTTCGACATATTTTAGCGCACAAATCGGATTAGATCGCAATTTTTATGGAGAGGGCGCTCGGTCGCTATTTCTCTCTGACTTTGGGAAACCTTACCCATTTGCTTCAACAAGATTTAATATTGGGCCTGTAAATTATCAGGCCATGCTAGCTTATTTATACAATAAATCCGGGCAACAAAAATTTCACATGAGCCACCTTTTGCATATATCTATTGGAAAACGGATTGATGTTCAGTTTTTTGAATCCGTGATTTTTAATTGCGGGGATAGCATTGCCTTTAGGTCATTTGATCCCTATTATTTAAACCCATTTGTGGTAATTCGTCCTCAAGAATATGCACTAGGATCGGGCGACAATGTGCTTTTAGGAATTGGAGCCTCTTGGAAATTACCCAATAAAGGGAAACTATACGGCCAATTTGCTTTAGATGATTTCTTGTTAAATGCCGTATTAAACCAATCCAAATACTGGGGAAATAAATTCGCGGTTCAGCTAGGGTGGAAACACCAATTCACCAAAAATAAATTGAATTACAAGATGAGAATTGAGGCCAATATTGTGCGTCCGTACACTTATTCCCACCTTGGCGAGTCGTTAAGTTACACCAACGGCTCTCAAGTTCTTGCCCACCCTTTAGGTGCAAATTTTTGGGAAGGTTATACCCAGCTATCCGTTTCAAAAAAAGCATGGTCGCTATGGGGAGTAATTTCTTTCGGCGCTCAAGGGGTGGATTCTTCTGCGGTTAATTTTGGAAGCAATATCTTTCTTCCATATACCAATAGGCCCTACGATTTTGGTGTTGCATTGCTACAAGGAAAAACTACCTCTTTCATTAATATGCGCATCCATCTTTCGTATTCCTTTAAAAAGTTCTTTCTTAAGGAAGCGTTTTGTGAGGTTTTAATCCTACATTTTCGAAATCAGCATTTTACTTATTACAACATTACCCCATTAATTGGAATTAAGTCCCCCCTATTTAACGACTATCGTTTTTAATTAAAAAGCCCGGTTTCCCGGGCTTTCTGTTCATAAAATCAAAGGCCTATAATCTGCCGCAGTTCTACTTCTGTCGAACTTCGTTGCTTCCCTTGTTTATCCAAGAACGTCCTGTTCACAAGGCGACCATGTATAGCCACCTTCTTTCCAACTTCTGCATTGTTCTCTACAAATGAAGCCATATTTCCCCAGGCAAAAACGCGATGCCAATCTAACCGGGAACTATACTTGCCGTCGTTCTTTCGATAGATCTTCGGAGTGGTGACCAAGAACCTAGCGACTTTACTTCCGTCTTCAAACTTTATAACCGAAGGGCAACGTGAAATGCTCCCAACCAGTGTTACATAATTGTTCATTTTATCTATAATTGAGAGGACAGGAGCGGGTACCCTTTGCGCATCACTTGTCCTACGTGAATTTTATATAAGCAATAAATCGTTGACTTCTATCTCTGTAATTTTTATCGGTCGACCATTCCAACGTATGTACCGATTAACCAACCTGCCCTCAATGGCAAGGGGTAAATTGGGTTCGCCTACTTGTCCAAGTATTTGTTGCCATTTTCCCCAGGCGTATACATCGTGTTTTTGATGATTGAGTCGGCTTTTTCCTTTGGAATCAATCCAACTTGTTTCGGTTATCAATTTAAACCGAGAACATCGCAGCCCACCTCTCATTTCACCGGAAACGGGATGGCTTTCCATCTTACCGATTAAAGAAACAAAATTCATTACTTGCTTTCTGTCGTGGCTTTGTTTAACAACATGAAATCGTTCGCCTCAATCACGGTACTGTATTTTTTCTCGCCTTTAGCGTTCTCGTAGGATTGGTATACAATCTTACCCTCCAAAAGGAGCTCTTGTCCTTTTTCGAGTTTTTCGGCTTTATCCGACATCTTTCCCCATATATTGATGGTGTGCCATTGCACTTCCTCTTGCCACTCTCCGCTTTTATCTTTGTAGCGCTCATTAGTAGCTAAGGAAAAACGCACTAATTTTCTTCCAGAATCAAAATTGCTGATTTCCGGAGCATTGCCTAAACGGCCCAAAAGATTTACCTTGTTTTTTAGATGATTCATTGTTTTTGTTTTTAATAATTAAACTTGATTTTTTGAGGCTACCCTCGTTTTCTTTGCAAAGATTGGAGCGTAAACGTCGAGGATTTGGTTTTTATTCGTTTTTGTTCGAATGTTATTCGTTTAATGTCGGATAACTCAATACAACAATTAGAATCGACATGCGAAAAAACCTTTATTTTTATGAAAAATTCCACGATGTCGCAAAATATTATTGTAGAAAGAGAAGAACAGATTGGATGGATAATTATTAACCGTCCAGACCAATTAAATGCCCTGAACCGAAACACCATAAGTGAATTAAATAAAGTGCTCAGCGTGTACCGAGAAGACCCTTCTATTGGTGTTGTTTGCATCACTGGTAGTGGTGAAAAATCTTTTGTTGCAGGTGCCGACATTAAAGAATTTGCGGATTATTCCGTGGCTGAAGGAGGAGCATTGGCACATCAGGGACAAAATCAACTCTTCAATTTTATCGAACAAATGAATAAACCGGTCATTGCCGCAGTTAATGGTTTTGCGCTTGGTGGGGGCTTAGAATTAGCCATGGCTTGCCACATTCGAATTGCATCCTCCAATGCAAGAATGGGGCTTCCAGAAGTTTCCTTAGGAGTTATTCCGGGTTACGGTGGGACACAACGCCTTCCACTGCTTGTTGGTCGAGGCAGGGCTAATCAAATGATTTTTACCGGAGAAATGATTGGTGCGGATCTAGCGAAAGAATGGGGCTTAGTGAATATCGTGGTTGAACCCTCAGAGCTCAAGTCTTCGGTGCTTTCCATGGCGTCTAAAATCCTAAAGAATTCTCCAAACGCCATTGATAAGGCCATCCAATCGGTGAATGCTGGTTTCGATAGCCGCTTAAATGGCTATGAAGTAGAAATAGCGTCGTTTGCCTCGTGTTTTGGAACCAAGGAGTTTATTTTGGGAACCCAAGCTTTTTTAAACAAAGAAAAAGCCCATTTTAGAGGATAATGGCCTCTCCGATTGCAAAACTTTTTGGGCAAACCGCCCTGTATGGATTGCCGAGCATTCTAGGCCGCTTATTAAATTATCTTTTAGTTCCCTTATATACCGCGGTATTCGCTAAGCCAGCAGATTACGGTGTGTTGTCGGATTTGTACGCGTATGTCGCTTTTTTAATGGTTTTACTTCCGCTTGGAATGGAAACGGCCTACTTTCGTTTTATTCAAGAGGAACCAGATAACGACAAAGTATTCAACAACGCCTTTATCCCCGTGGTTCTCATGAATTCGGGTGTTTTTCTTATGCTTTATTTCACCAACCCATGGATTGCAAAATGGATGCTCTATAAAGAACACACCGAGTATATTTTGTTAATCGGTTCCATTGTTTGCATTGATGCGATTTCTGCGCTTCCTCTTGCGCGTCTTAGAGCGGAAAACCAATCCAGGCGATTTGTAAGCGTTCAAATGAGTTCAATATTTGTTAACATTGCTTTAAACCTCGTATTTCTATTGGTTTTCTTTAATCCGAATAGACCTGAAGAAGGGATATTATTTGTGCTGATTGCCAACTTATTAGCCTCCGTATTAAAAGTCGTTCGCGTCTATGACATTATTGCTCGTATTCGCATTGCCGCAGATTGGCAACTCATTAAAAAAATGCTTTGGTATGCTTGGCCTCTCATGGTTGCAGGATTTGCTGGAATCATTAATGAAACATTAGACCGTGTTTTGCTGAAACAGCTCCTTTACGACCCCAATATTCCCAACTCGCTGGAACAAGCAACAGCCCAAGTAGGTATTTATAGTGCTTGCTATAAACTTGCCCTGTTGGTTACTATTCTTTTACAAGCCTACCGCTATGCCGCTGAGCCATTTTTCTTCGGGCAGCTCAAAAATCAAGACCGAGAAGCTGTTTTCGCGCGCGTTATGAACCTCTTTATTGCCGCAGTATGTCTTGCGTTTTTGGCGGTTTCCATCAACATTGGCATACTTAAATTTTTTATTAGAAAAGAAGCATACTATGTTGGATTAAAGGTGGTGCCTATTCTTCTTTTTGCCAATGTTTGTTTAGGCATCTACTATAACCAAAGCGTTTGGTACAAGCTCTCTAATAAAACAAAATACGGGGCCTATATTGCACTTATTGGCGCCTTGATTACTATACTCATTAATGTTTTATTCATTCCAATGTACGGTTATATGGCTAGCGCATGGGCAACACTCCTGGCTTACCTTACCCAAATGATTTTGTCCTATTACTGGGGTCAAAAGCACTACCCTATTCCATACAATACGCGAAAGTTCTTTTTGTATATTGGAAGCGCTATTGGTATCTATTGCCTATTTAGTTTGCTGAGAACAGGGTTTAAACTCTCTATTAAAGAATTCAACTTCGGTCTGCTATTAATCGGCAATGTTTTGATTGTTGGATATATATACTTAGTGTATCGAAATGAAAAAGCGCTTTTCAGAATTAAGCGGCCCCAAACCTAATCTTTAAGGCCTCAATAACTTGCTTGTCGTTGCCCACCGATACAAAATCATCGTATATAACAACCGGTCTTTTTAGAAAGGTGTATTCTTTTAATAACCATGCTCGATAACTTTCTTCGTTTACCACAAACTCTTTAATCTCAGCATATTTTAACGATCGCTTGGAAAAAATCGCTTCGTAAGACCCTGTTTTCTGGTACAATTCCTCTAAATCCGATTCGCCTATTGGATTCGTTTTGATATCTACCCATTCAATATCTGATGGAAAAGAAACTTCCTTTTTTATTCGAATGCAGGTGGAACAAGTGCTTAGATAAAACCCCTTTTTCACGAGCAATATTCGTCATAGGCTGCCTGCAAATTCTCTGCTATCAACGCTGCGCTTACCCCTTCAATGTGATGTCGCTCAATAAAATGGACTAAAGCTCCTTTATGAAACAAAGCAATAGAAGGCGACGATGGAGGATAGGGTAAAAAGTACTTGCGCGCTTGTTGTGTGGCTTCTGTATCATAGCCGGCAAAAACCGTGCTTAGTTTCGCGGGTTTTTTAGAATGGTTTAAAGACATTTTAACTCCGGGGCGCATGTTTCCTGCAGCGCAGCCACATACGGAATTTACCACGAGTAACAAAGTTTCCGTTGAGGCGTTGATCGCTTGATCTACCGCTTCAGCGCTTAAAAGTTCTTCGAACCCAACGGACGTTAGGTCGTTTTTCATGGGTTGTACTATTTCTATTGGATACATGTTGTTTTGATTTATTGCAAAGATAAAACGATTGCACGAAGTAGAAGTTAACGGCCTTACAATTTAATTTTATCGGCACCGTATTTTTAAATTGGTTAGTTCACCACAACCACCTTTCCTACCTTGCGGGAAGTTCCTTCGTTGGTTGCGGTCCAGATTAAATAAACTCCACTTACTACTTTCGATCCATCTACACGTTTTCCATCCCATGTGGCAGTTCCACCGTTTGAGGTTGTTTTGAAAACCAGATTGCCCGCAACATCGGTGATTTTAACATCGGAGTCATAGCGTATGCCTTGAATCGTTATTAATCCCTCATAGCCAGGCCTGACGGGGTTAGGGAACACTTTCGTAGAAGAATAATCAGCATCGTCTTGCGACGCGTCCGAACGGTAAGATACCAATCCAAGGTCGGTAATAATGAACAGTTCACCCGTTTCTTGGTTGATTTTTATGTCATAGATATTGTTCGAAATTAATGCCGAATTTTCCTTGGTAAACTGTCGTATAATCTCAGAACCATCGGATGAAAGCAAGACCAAACCTGCCCCGGACGTTGCCATCCATTTCCTGTTGCCTCCATCTACCTCAATATCCGTGATATGCGTAGAACCCAACATGTATTCCACGTTTCCTTCAAATCGCACCTTTATTCTTTGAGCGTTATAGTCTCCAGGGGCCGCATTAAAAGCCCCCGAAGGGTTGTACAAGACGGCAAATCCCGCATCGGTTCCTATCCATAATTCTCCGTCCAAATCCACCGCTAATGCCGTAATATTTTCCGCCGGCAGGGCTCCCGTATAATCACCACTGGATAAATTGATTTTTTGATCGTCGCCTGTGTTATCAAAGGTTTTCGAATAATTATACCCAAACAATCCATTCGTTTCCGTTGCGAACCACACATTGTTGTCCTTGTCCAATACCATTTTCGTAGTGTATTTATTCCTTGCGTCCACCCCACAATCATAGGACCACCAAGTCCCATCGGCTTGCCTAGCCACTAAAGGTCGCTCCGACCATCCATTCAACACCCATAAATTCCCTTTAGAATCGTAGGCAACATCCGAAGCGAGAGCCCAGCCATTCCCTGCAAAGCTTAATTGAATAGGACTATTGCCACTGTCGTACACGGAGCAACTGTTGGTTTTGGTATCAACAATGGATAGAGGAAAGCGTGAATACGTTGAAATCGCCACCTCATCGGGGTTTTTGGGATTTACCGCAATATCAATAAAATCATGGATATCGATTCCCTGCCATTCTTCTAGGGTTGATTTGTCGTTGTAATACCAATCCTCGTTCTCGAAAAGGTAGTATCCGTGTCGCAAAAAACCGGGACTTTTAAATTCTAAACGCCCACTCGCAACCGCTAATTTTCCCTTGTTCCAATCCATGGAATAAAAGTCATTTCTCGGCGGACCAGGATACGTGATTTTCTCATAGGAATACTCACCAATAGTACGAATAGGGCCTGAAAGCTCATCGGCCATCCACTTATTTCCGTTGGGTAAAACCACCATTTGGTTGGGCCTAAAATAAATCCCTAGGTAAAAACTCAGGACACTTTCCTGTAAACCACCTTGTGCATCAAGGGATAAAAGAGCTCCGTCTGCCAGAACATCGAGTAAATTATTATGCTGGGCCAAATTGGCGATTTCTAAAGACGAGGAATAATATTGAAATACTTCAAACTCTGTAGGAATTAATTTTAAAACCGTATCGTTCCCAAATTCAGTAGATCTCGCCAAAACAAAAACATCTTCATTTACTTTTTCAATAGCGGCATACACTCCATAAGGCCATTCCTGTAAACGAACATCGTGGGTCCAGCCTTGAGGAGCGGGTAAAAGTGGGGCTGACTCATTGCCCGTGAACAAGCGGGTTGGCGACAAGGCAAAAAGGGTTTGGTCCTTAAGTGTTATGTCAACGATCGGCTCCTCTCCGTTGGTTGGGTAATACGTGTCCTTGATTTCTTTTTTGTCCGGATTCAAAAGCACTATCCCAAAATCTGTGCAAACGTAAATTCCATTGTTGGTTCTATAAAAACGATTTATTTTTTTACTGCCTGAAAAGGACGCCAACCGAATAGCAGGAATATTATAAATTCGATCACCTATGATTTGATCGATATTCCCGTTTTTATATCCGACATACAAAGCCTGTCCAACACTATCATAAAACAAACAAGAAAGCAAAATATCCGACAAGCCGTTTAATTTATTGAGCAATGTTTTTTCTTTGGATTCGAGGTGATACCGAAGTAATCCGTTTTCGTAGGCCACAAAAACGGTAGCATTATCCGACGCGATATCAATAGCGCGCATAGTTGCCGTGTGCAAACGCCACGTACCTGTTTCAATTTGACAAAAGCCTCCCCATGAAATCCATACAAAACACCCTAAAATGGCCTTTTTCCACATATTTACTCTACGAAAAGTAATTCATTTTATTGATACCTTCAAAACTAATTACCCATTTTAACATTAAAAAACCGCCTAAACCGCTTAACTTCGGCTTCATGAAGTCATTACAGCAACAGCTATACGCAGCAGGGTTGGTTTTGTTTCTTTTTCCCGCACTCTATTTATCGATTTCAATCCTGCTTTTGTTCTTGGGGATTTCGGTACAGGGTTGGATCCTAATTCCTGCATTTATAGGCGCCCTTATCCTGATAGGAGTTGTTCTTCGAAACATCAAGGTTCCTCCTTTGTGGGTTTTAATTTCCGCTGGTTGCTTAGCCTTTTCCCTGATGATTTCCAACTTGTATTTTGATGTTTCCTTCGACGGACAATGGTACCATCAAGATGCGATTATGTTCTTGTCGGATGGTTGGAATCCTATCTGGGATAATGCCTTGGTAGATTCCGCCGTTTCTGGTGAAAAGGCTTGTTGGATGAACTCCTATCCTAAGGCCTCCTGGGTTTTTCAATCGGGAATTTTGCAATTATCCGGAAATGTTGAGCTTGGGAAGTCTTTGCACCTCATCAGTTTATTCTCCTTTGCTTTCCTCCTTTTTTCCTTTCTTCAATACAGAGTGAATTTAGGTTTTATCAAAAGCCTTGTTCTTGCCTTGATGATGAGCATTTCTACCATCACCCTAGGCCAAATCTTCAGTTTTTATGTTGACGGGGTACTTTTTTCCTTTCTTGGGATTTTTCTTTTGCTTTGGATTGAATACTTATTGTTTGATAAAAAGGTATTTATCTGGCTCGTCTTTAGTTTTATTTTCTTGGTGAACCTCAAGTTTACAGGACTGGTTTATGCGCTGGTTTTTTGTGGTATTGGAATGGTTTTTAAACTCATAATAGACCGATCAATCCCCGTAAAATTGATCCTTAATCTGAGTCTAATGGTTCTATTGGGTGTTTTTATCATTGGATATCCCACCTATGTTCGCAATACGATGGAAAAAGGACATCCTTTGTTTCCATTGATGGGAAAAAACAACGTGGGTAAAGAGGTGGCAGAAGTACAATATCCGAAAGATTTTTTTGCAATGAATCGATTTGAGAAGGCCTTGAAATCGCATGGTTCAATGCCTCTTTTTACCGACCACGATCACCCCTCGGTAAATAAGCCACTCTTCAAATATGACGTAATAAAGGCCTCTGTGCCATATTACCGTAACCATCAACCCGTAGAAATGAGTCCTTTTGGTCCTTTTGAAGCGGAGCTCTGGATCCTTTTCATTCCTTTGATGCTCTTGTTTCTATGGCGGAAACCTTCTTGGAAATGGTTATTACTTATTTTTGGGCTCTTGTTTTCAATGGCGATACAACCGGAATTTTGGAATTTGCGGTACGCTCCTCAAACCCTCTTATGTATCGGGGTTGTTTGCCTTTGCTTGCTGATGGATAATAATCCATGGATTCCAAGGGCCACTTCCGTCTTTATGGTGTTGTTTTTAGTCAACAGCCTAATCGCTGTAGATCAAAATTGGCGCTGGGTGGGTGAAAAATCCAATCCACTGGAACACGCCTTAGAAGCAAACTTCGGCAAAACACTTAAAATTCAACAGGGATGGATGAAGTCTTTTGCATTGAAATTAAAATACTACCGCATTATCCCTGATTATACGCTTGACCCTCAAGAAACCTACCGAGAATTTCCGGGAGATTCATTTACCGGGTGGAAAACCCTTGTCAATAAACCATGAAAACTTACCTGCAATTACTTCGCGCTAAAAGCTGGGTCAAGAACGGATTTCTTTTCTTACCCGCAGTTTTTTCCCTTAAACTACTTGATGAACAACTGATGCTTCATCTTATCCTTGGATTCTTCGTGTTTTCGCTTTCAAGTTCTTTTATTTACCTGCATAACGACCTCAAAGATGCCCCACAAGACGCGCTGCATCCAAGAAAACAAAACAGACCTATTGCCTCTGGGAAGGTTTCTAAAAACAACGCTTTTCTTATTTCCTCGTTCGTTCTTGTTGCTGCCTTGGTCCTCTTTTATATCTCGGCCCTTCCCTTCTCTTTCTTATGGATTGTTGTAAGTTATTTAACCCTAAACTTGCTTTATGTTTTTTGGCTCAAAAACGTTCCGCTGTTGGAACTGTTTGTGGTTGCGATGAATTTTGTTCTTCGTGTATTGGCCGGCTGTGCCATCTTAGCTGTTACACCTTCGCATTGGATTTTGGTGGTGACCTTTTTTCTCTCCTTTCTCATGGTAGTGGTCAAACGCAAAGCCGAAATTATACAATTGGATGCCCGCGCAAAAGACCACCGTGCGGTGCTTGCTTCTTACAGTATTTCCTTTTTAAACACTCTAGTATATATTGCTGCTACGATTACCATCACCGCCTATTTATTGTACTCGATCGACCCAAAAGTCATGCAGAATTTAGGTTCTGAATACTTGATTTATAGCTCTCTTTTCGTGTTTCTAGGAATTATTCGCCTTATTCAAATTAGCGAAATGCAATTGCACGAGGGCGAAGGAGACCCCACA
>JBJTXE010000036.1:0-2520 GCA_046082075.1 Bacteroidota bacterium | reverse complement strand
TTCGTGATACGAGCAACCGCATCGTCTAAACGACTCCGCGAAATCTTCCCTTGGTTGACCGATTGAATCATCGATTCACAATAGGTTTTATAATCGGGTGAAAGCGGAACCATGCTCATATCAACCCCTGCGTTGAATGCTTGTTCATAGGCCGTTTTCAAGTCCGGTGCTACGCGATGGACGGTATGCAACATATTGAAATCTTCCCAATCCGAAACGGCAAAGCCAGGGAATTTCCACTCATCCTTGAGGGTGTGTTGAATTAACGGTTCGTTGACGTGTCCGGGAATTCCATTTACGGTTCCACTGTTGATCATGACCGTATTAGCACCCGCCTCAACAGCCGCTTTGAAAGGAGGAAAATACAATTCCTTCATGTATTTATCCGGTATCCAAGCAGGGGTTCTATCTCGACCGCTCAAAGCAGCACTGTAGCCCACAAAATGTTTCATGCAGGCTAAAACGTGGAGCGAATCAATCGATTTGGGATTATTTCCTTGATAACCTTTGACGATAGCAGCACCCATTACTGAGGCCAAATAAGGATCTTCGCCCAACGTTTCGAAGGTTCTTGACCATAAGGGATTTCGGCCGAGATCTAGAACAGGGGAAAAATTCCAAGGAATGCCGGAAGCACGTGTTTCGTAGGCCGTTATTCTAGCAAATTCTTGGGCGATGCTAGGGTTCCAAGTGGCCGCCAGTCCAATTTCTTGAGGAAAAAGTGTTGATCCTCGGGTATAATTCACCCCATGAATCGCATCGATTCCATAAATAACCGGAACCTTTATCCGTCCGGAAGCATAATAAGCATGGATGCTTTCTGTAATTTCCTTCCATTGTTCCCTGCTCAAAGTGTGCCAGCTGACATTGAGAATAGAGCCCACCTTATACTTTACCAAGGCTTCGGTTAATTTATTGGTGTCTAATTTTAAAGGAACTAAGGTCCGGCCTTGTGGATCGGTTTGAGCAACCGCGTCAAGGGTAATTTGACAGGTCTGCCCAACTTTTTCTTCCAAGGTTAAGCCTGTTATCTCAGAAGATTGATGGTTTTTTGAAACGCCGCAAGCGGCAATTATTACCCAAAATACGACAACACCTATTCTTTTCATGAAAGACCTATTATTGGAAAACACGCACGTAGTCCACATACATAGTTTGCGGAAGCTGAGTTGTAGCGTCTGGACTACCGGGCCAATTTCCGCCGACGGCAACGTTGAAAATAAAGAAGAACTTCTCTTGAAATTCTGCCAATTGGGCAGGAGTAGTATTCAGCGTATTGTAAACCACATTATCCACCAACCATGTAATTCCATTCGCATTCCAAACAATTGAAAAAACATGAAACTCGTCAGCGAAAATCCCCGAATTCAGCGTGTAACTGTCGCCGAATTGTGCGTGTGCACCGTTATCGCTCCAGTGGGCTGTTCCATGAACGGTTCTGTCATTATTTCCCGCCCCACCAATCATTTCCATGATATCAATTTCTCCGCAAGCAGGCCAGCCCGTGGACGTAATATTATCTCCCAACATCCATAACGCAGGCCATATTCCTTGTCCTTTCGGTAGCGCTGCACGAATGTCAATTCGTCCATATTTCCAGGATTTTTTACCTTGGGTTTTTATTCTACTCGAGGTATAATTTTGCCCCCCCATTGCCTCTTGTTTGGCGGTAATTTGAAGCACCCCTCCTGAAACCGTTGCATTCTGATTCGTGTAATATTGAAGTTCGTTATTGCCCCAGCCACCATTTCCTGTTCCAAGATCGTAAACCCAATCGGAAGAAAGTGCGTTGCCATTGAATTCATCCTGCCAAACGAGCGTGTAACCGTTGTAACTCAGAGGGCTTGTGGTTCCGCCAGTAGGAGCACCAGTACCCCCTAAATTCAAATTGATTTCGAAAACATCAAGTTCGGAAACAAAATGCTCTGCAGACGTGTAGGCCCTGGTTTTAACAGAATGTTGCCCTGAAACGGAATAGGTATGGGTCGCCATACCGTTAGAGGATTCTACCATGGTGGAATCACCGTTTTCATAAAACGTGAAAATGTAAAAATTCGCTGAATCTGCATGTGCAGTAACATTAACCGTCCCGGTATTTATTTCCAAGGTAACCGTCAAATTGGTCGGTAAAACCACTTCTCTTGGTTTATAATTGTCTTTTTGACAAGACATAAAAAACATCATGGAAAGGCCTAAATAGAGCATTTTTTCATTCATGGTTATTCCGCTTTTAGTTTAAGGTACCAATTCAATCCTCCTGCATGATGACCGTATTGCAAGTACATCGTTGAATCAGTTAAGTCTAAAATTCTATACGTGTTTACTCCTGTATAAAACCCTATGAATGCGCCATTGGAAATGGTAATGGTGTTTTCCGGGCCTTCTACGAGGTTCCACGATTTATTCATTTGGCTTGGATACGGAGCCGTATAATCTCCGAGATTAAGGTATGAACCAGGGAAACTAGCCGCTAAAGAATTATGCAAATAAACATCTCCATTGGTGATCATGTCAAACTTA
>JBJTXE010000035.1:0-6458 GCA_046082075.1 Bacteroidota bacterium | reverse complement strand
CAATTTGAAGTCTATAATTTCAAGAGCGACGGTGTTGGAATGGCGATGTACAATACGGATGATTCGATTCGAGGATTTGCCCGTAGTTGTTTTAACGTCGCTTTGTCCAAAGGATGGCCCCTTTATCTTTCTACGAAAAACACCATTTTGAAAAAGTACGATGGTCGCTTCAAAGACATTTTCGAAGAAATTTTCCAAGCAGAATTTAAACAATCGTTCGATGAAAAAGGGATTGTTTACGAACATCGTTTGATCGATGATATGGTTGCATCCTCGTTGAAATGGAATGGAAATTTTGTGTGGGCATGTAAGAATTATGATGGGGATGTTCAGTCGGATTCCGTGGCACAAGGTTTTGGATCCTTAGGTTTAATGACTTCTGTGCTTGTAACTCCTGACGGTAAAATTATGGAGGCTGAGGCAGCACATGGAACGGTTACTCGGCACTTCCGGGACCATCAGGCAGGCAAAAAAACGTCAACCAATCCCATCGCTTCGATTTTTGCATGGACAAGGGGACTTGCTTTCCGTGGGAAATTGGACGGAAACCAGGAACTAATCGATTTCTGCCAAGCACTCGAACAAGTATGCATTGAAACGGTTGAGTCGGGAATCATGACCAAAGACCTTGCTGTTTGTGTTCATGGAAAGGACGTTAAACATGGTGAGCATTTTGTCTATACCGAAGAGTTTTTGAATGCTATTGACGCGAACTTGTCGAAGAAACTACAGCGTTGATTTAATTTCTTTACTATGCGGAGTGCTTTTTTAATATCGTTTGTTGCTTTGGCCGTTATTTCATGTAAAACCATTGAACCCACCTTGCCACAAAATGCAGTTAAACCAATACCCCCATTGACCCCAGAGGTATCAAATGTTTCTATTCCGATTGAGATTGACCTTAAGACCTATCTTAATGACGCAGAAAAAGCCCTTCCCAAATCGTTTTCTGGAAAGAATGAACAGTGTGAAGGATTAAGTACGTCGTACTATTTTACGAGAGAAAAAATCAATTTTAAAGGAAGTGCTAATGCCATGACCTATTCCGTGAATGGCGCGCTTAAATTGAAACTGAATTACTGTCCAAAATGCCAATACCTTTTAGATGAAAAAGGGAACTGTATCATCCCAAGAGTTTATTTAAGTTGTGGTGAAGATGAACCGATGCGAAGGTTTTCTTTGGATTATTCCACCACGATAATAGTGGGCTCTGACTATACGTTTAATACCTCCACATCCCTTAAAAAGTTTCAGCTCTTGGATCCTTGTCAGATGACCATTGCTAATATCGACGTGACCTCAGACGTTGAGAAAGAGATTAAAAAACAGTTGGTTGGTTTACAGTCTGAAATTGACAAGCAATTCAAGGCGATTGACATAAAAACGTCGGCCAAAGACGCTTGGGATTTATTGCAAGAGCCTAACTTGGTTCCCGGCTATGGTTACCTTAATTTGAATCCGTCTTCTTTAGCCATGAGCGATATTAAGTTGGCGGACAAAAAGGCCACCTTAGGGTTGAACATTGATATTTCGCCATCCTTCACTACGGAAAAGCCATCCGTTAAAAAGTTAGCCCTGCCGACCTTGGGAAGCTCCACCAAATCGAACGGCTTGAACTTTGGCCTCGACGTCGTTCTATCCTATGATTCTCTCACAAGTTTTGTTCGCCAATCCTTAGTAGGGGAAGTCTTTGAGGTTAAGCGAAAAAAAATAAAGGTTGAGGACATTCAAGTATCGGGGTCAAAAGACAATCGCATCATTCTTAAGACCACCATTTCTGGCTCAAAAAAAGGAACCATCTACTTGTTGGCTCAACCGATATTGAACGATTCACTTAAGCGAATGGAATTACAAAATGTGGATTTTGACGTGGAAACCAAGAGTTTGCTCTTGAAATCAGCGAAATGGTTTTTTAATTCGAAAATCGTTGATTTAATCCAGAAAAACGGAAATTACAGCTATGCAACGATGGTGGAAGACATGAAAAAGGAGGTCAATAGCGCATTGAATCAGGAAATCAGTAAAGGGGTTAAAATGAACGGTGCGATCAATACTATCGAATTAAAACAACTGTATTATACAACGTCCCATTTGGTGTTACGCGCACGCTTAAGCGGTAATTTGAAACTTATTTTAGAGTAGTCCGTTCTATTCTCCAAAATTGGGGATGATTAAATGGCTTACCATCTTTTCTGTTGTTATTTGGACTGCTTGGGAGGTTAATGCCCAATCGGATTATACCAATTGCGAGGGTAGCATTGTTGTTAATCCTAATGTGTCGTACGATTTATCCTTCAAATCGAAAAAAGGCCTTGACAAAAGCGGGATTAGCAACTATTGTTCATTACCTATTCGCCATAATAATTTCATTTACTTGCATTATTGTCCACTGAACGATGGGCAAATTTCGATGGAATATCATCGAAACGCCGATTCATTAAAGATGTTTTTGTTCGAAGTGCCTGCATCTCAGGACTGCCGGGCAATTGTGCAGAAAAAGGCCCAATTAATGGCTTGTGAATCGAGGGATTCAGGGGATTCATTAATAAAATCATTTCAAGTATATGCTAAGCGGAATTACTACTTGGTCCTGTACCGAGATCCTGATAAAAGCCCTGCGGTGTCTTTTAAGTTAAATTACTACCCGATCAATGCTGACGGTCAAAAGATACGAGATTCACTCATGTTAAGCCTCGTAAGTAATTACGAACAGCCCATTTATGAAATCCACGTCCGGAATGCCATTGATAAAGAGCCGGTTGTTTCTAAAGTAGTGTTCTATGCCTCTTGTAATATGGACGGAACATATCGAGGTTCGGATATTTTATGGAATAATTCCAAAAAGGTTATTGCGTCAATCCAAATTGCAGCAGAAGGCTATTATCCTAAGGATGTCACGCAGCACATAATATTGGCTTCTGGTCAGATAGACACCTTTTATTTAACCCCCATAACCCATGGTTCCATTACTAAACTTGATGATATATTTTTTGTTGGAGGGTTGGCAATTATTTTGGACGAATCGATGCCAAGGTTGAAAAAACTGCGTGATTTTCTTGTGCTCAATGAGAGTGTGTCCATAGAAATTCAGGGACATGTTAACGATGAGGGGGCCAATTCGCTTAATTCAAAACGGCTTTCTAAAAAGCGCGCGAAAAAAATTATGGAGTACCTTATTGATAGTGGCGTGGAACCCAACCGACTTTCCGCTGTTGGATTAGGAAACACGCAACCTGTTTACGCTAATCCCGAAACAGATGAGCAAAAAGAAGCCAATCGACGGGTGGAAATAAAAATTAAATAACTAAGCGTAAAACGGAGCGATCATCCAATAAACAATCACGCCAGTTATAGCAACATAAAGCCAAATAGGGAAGGCGTATTTCACCAATTTTTTGTGGCGATCAAAATTACCTGCCCATGCTTCAAGATACGCGAATAGAACGAGCGGAATCACAGCCATGCTAAGCAGAATGTGGGAAACAAGAAGTACATAGTAAATCCATCGGAAATTTCCCGCAACCAACAATTCTGATTCGGATAGTAAGCCGTCTTTATTGTAGTCTCCATAGTACGTGGGGTCAGAGGTTAAGTGGTATGCAACATAACATCCCAAAAAAAGAATCGACAACAATAAGGCAACACGGACTAAACGGCGATGTAAAACAATTTGGTTCTTTTTCACCGCGATTAACGCTCCGATTAAACAAATTGCAGTAACAGCATTAAAACTTGCGTATAGCGGGGGTAAAAAATTAAGGTTTCCGGGGATTCTAATCCGGAAAAGTGCGCCGACCACTAGGGGGATTAGAACGGATACAGCAACGATGATTTTTTTATAAAGCGGTTTTTTTTCGGGAGATAAGATGTTCATTGTAAAGTATATTTAATTCTTTAACCATT
Organism: Bacteroidota bacterium; assembly: GCA_046082075.1. GTDB lineage: Bacteria > Bacteroidota > Bacteroidia > Flavobacteriales_D > Crocinitomicaceae > UBA952. The sequence continues at coordinate 2,555 of JBJTXE010000035.1, read as the reverse complement.
CTAGCGTATTCTTGTTCATTTACGGATAGGTCCATATTGGTCACGGCATAGACTCCTCGAACATATCCCTGCGCGTCAACTAAGGTAAAGGCCCCCGAATGAGCATAGCCTCCAGCTGACAGGGAGTCTTTTCCTGCGAAGACCATAAAATGATCAATTCCAAGCCGATGGGTTTCCACTTCGTTACCTGTTAATAAATCCCAATTTACCTTGGGTATTTTGTGATAATCCCTATAGGATTTTAATTTAGAAGGAGGGTCGTTGGCAGGATCAATGGAAAAGGATAGGAATTGAAGTTCTTTTTTTAGGCTTGGAGAGATTTCTTGATGCAATCGAAGCAATTGCTTATTCATGATGGGACAGATGGTTGGACAGGAAGTAAAGAAGAATTCTACCAACCACATTTTATGCGCATAGGTTTGGTTGGAAACACGAACCGAGTCTTGGTTTAGAAAGCTGAACGATGGGATTGTATGAAACACGGTATCGTTTCTTTGGCGGGAATAAATTACATCGTATTGACCCAGGTACTGTAGTTTTGGTTCAGGTTCTTTACACCCTGCCAAAAGGAAAAATACGATGTTAGCGAGCAGCGCGTTCTTTATCATATTGTTTCAATAGCAACGCAAGACTTTCCTTCATCCTACGAACCAATCCTTCTTGATTTCCCTTTAAAACCATGCGCAGTTGATTTTTTTTATCGACCAATAAAATCAATTCTTGAAATGCCTGTCCTCCATAGTACGCTTTACCTTCTTGTAAGAGGTTTTGACCATTTCGAGTTACATCATACAGCGTCTTGGCATCCCCCTGGGCAAGTATCCAGAGGTCCGGTCGGTATCCTTCCACTTGACTCGAAAACATCTCTTGTAAATCTCGTATGTTGGAGGCCGGATTACCCTTTCCGTCCGTTACAAACGAGATAATCCGAACCTTCTTGAGTTGCTTATGACTATTTTTACGAATATGTTGATACAGGATTTGATTAATGTGCCAAAAAGAAACTGCACAATCATATGGGCAAGACTTCTGTAGGGTCGTAATGAGAACCACTTCGTCTTGAAACTCCTTGGATGACCTTTGTTTTCCGCTTGCGTCGGTAAATTCGTACGCAGGAATTTTAGCTAATACGTCTAGGTTTTTAAAATTATGGCTGCACCCTCTGGTGGCAATAAAAACAAGAAAGGCTGCTGGGCCGAATACCAACAGAAAGCCAAGGATGTTCCGTTGCTTTCTGACGAGGGGCATTTTTAAGAGAAATAAGATAATACACCCTTAATTGCAACGGCTTCCCACAGGGCGATGAAAATCAAATAAAGAATAAAGATAAAATAAGGCACTAACACAATGTAACGCAGCCACGGTCGTTCGTCACCCAAGTGCATGAAAACGATAACAATGTATCCAGCTTTCAATAAAGTCAATGCTACAAAAGACCACTTTACAAAAGGCCAAATTGATGCATCCTGTTTGATTACCGCACCTAAAAACACTTCAAGTATAGTAACAGCAGTCAATAAAACCGTAACGAAATAAATTTTCTTACGGATTGATTTTCCTTTCTCCTCGTCGTGATGCGCGTGTAATGAGTATTCTATTAAATCATCTCTTTCCATGAGAACAAATTTTGGTGTTTAAGAATCAGATTAAGTAAAAGAAGGTGAATACAAAGACCCAAACCAAATCTACAAAGTGCCAATACAATCCGGTTTTTTCTACCATTTCATAGTGACCTCTTTTGTGGTAAGTTCCGGCAACAACCCCCAAACAGATGATGATGTTAATCACAACGCCAGAGAATACGTGGAACCCGTGAAAGCCGGTTATAAAAAAGAAAAATTGAGCGTATTGTTGAGGTCCGTATTCATTTTGTTTTAGGTTTGCACCATAAATCACACGGTTAGTCTCTCCTGCATAAAGGGCGCCATAGTAAAGATCATGTGCTTTTTTGCCCGTAATTACTCGGTGTTCCTTGTCTGATTTGTAGACGCGACCACTTTTTTTAATGATTAGGGTTAAATCATGATCTTTTGCTTTATTTATTTTAGCCTTCGATCCATCATGTAATGTAATGATTTCGTTTTCAATATGTCCTGCTGCTGCTGCATGTTGAAAGGTGTGCATGAGGTCCTCTTTGACTACATCTCCTTTTTTATGGTGATGTCCTGCAACAGTTACGGTAAAGTTTTCAATTTCGCCAAAATGACCCTTAACAATGGCCACAGATCCGTCGGCCAATTCTACTTTTCCAAATTCAGACCCGTGAATGAAGTGATACCACTCCCACGCCTGAGATCCCACGAAGAAAAAACCACCAATAATGGTAGCAATCATCCACTTTACGACTCCTTTTTTGTCCATGCGATGACCCGCTTCAACTGCGAGCACCATGGTTACGGAAGAGATGATAAGAATGAAGGTCATCAAGGCAACATACAAAAGTGGAAAGCCATGGCCTAAAAACGGTAGCGAATTAAACGTTTCTTCGCCGATGGGCCAAGCTTCAAGGCAATCGTGGCGCGTAAATCCGTAGGCAACCAATAATCCACCAAAGG
>JBJTXE010000034.1:0-10424 GCA_046082075.1 Bacteroidota bacterium | reverse complement strand
CCTGTAGGAACGGCGACGTACAACCGTTATGCGAGCTTCAGCTTTGGTTCTACGCCAGGGGTGGATCAGTTCTTGACGGTAGAATATGTTCCAGGAGCACCAATGCAGGGAGGATCTGCGTTGTACAACGGCTTGCCGTTGTACGCTTCAGGAGCCTTGATACAGAACTACTCGGCGGATGGATATTGGAGTGTAGTTCCAACGAGCAACAACTATACGGCACCGATTACAACGGCACCTTATTCAGTGACCTTGTTTGCGCACAACTTGACGGGCATGCAGACGCCACAGATCTGCCGCATCATTACGAGCGCAGGTTCGAACAATGCAGCACAGCACCACGTGGCATGGCAGGGATGTGGTACGCACACGGCGATCAATGCTGGAGTAAGTCCACAGGCGTTTGCAATCACGAGTACGGCAGTACAGGGCTTCAGCTGGTTTAACATCGGTACCTCGAACAACCAGGCGTTGCCGGTGGAATTGGTGAGCTTTAACGGAAGCTGTGAAAGCGAAGAAGTGAAGTTGACATGGCAAACAGCAACGGAGCACAACAGTTCGTACTATGAGGTAGAGAAGTCACGCGATGGGATGGAGTGGCAGGTATTGACGACGGTAACAGCGGCAGGTAACAGCACGCAGTTGTTGAACTACGAAACGATGGATGTCCATGCGATGGAAGGGAACAACTACTACCGCCTGACGCAAGTGGACATCGACGGAACACGCAAGACCTACGACGCGATCAATGTAAGCTGCAGCGGAAGCACGAAAGGGTACTTCTCAGCCTATCCGAACCCAAGTACGGGCGCTTTCCAAGTCATCTTGAACGATAAGAAGTTGATTGGAAGCAGCGTGTTGACGGTACGCGATACGAAAGGAGCAGCCTTGTTGAACCGCAGCATCGATGTGAAGCCGGGAATCAACATGTTCAACGTAAGCGACTTGAACTTAGCACCGGGCGTGTACTACTTGCAAATCGTAAACGGAGAGCGCACCACAGAAGTGCTTAAAGAAGTGATTCGATAATCAAATCGACAACGCATAAAGAGAATCCCTCGTTCGCAAGAACGGGGGATTTTTGTTTTATTTTCCCCCTTCGAAGGGGGAGGAAAAATTTGCTTCCCTCCTCGAGGAGGGATTGAGGTCTGATGACTCTGACGAGTATCAGACTCCGTCAGAGGAGGTGACACTCAAATGATTCTTACTTCGCATTGTACCAAATTATCGTTCATGATTTTGAAAGGGTTCAGTTGTGTAAGCACAATGAAAGAATGGGGCCGTGGGTCACCGGATGAAACACCAAAAGGAAAGGTTCCCATGGAGGAAATTTGTTGGTTAATTTCATCACAGTAGATCGATTGACCAAACGTGCGAGAAAAAAGACTCAACGTTAACATCATTAAATGAATTTTCATTGCTACGGTTTTTCACAAAGCTACAAAGCTATTTCGGTCGGTTTGTTTACTTAAGATTAACTTATTAACTTAGCAAGAAATTAAAACATCAACCACATGAAATCTTTTTTACCTATTCTGTCTTTGTTCTTTATGTCGTTTTCTTTTGCTCAGACGGTTGTATGGCAAGATGATTTTGAAACTCCAGCCAATTGGACTTTAAATGCCAGTTCGGGGATGAACGGATTGGATGCAAATCTTTGGGTAATTTCGGACGCCGAAGGGGGAGTAGCAGCCGGTGGATGCGGAGTAGCTTCGAATGGAAATAAAACCTTGCATGTAGGCTGTCAAGGACAATGGTGCATTGGTTCTGGCGCCACCTACAATGCAGGTGATGGCGGATTAGGTTTTATTGATGCAGTTACCAACAAACGAGCACTTTTCGCATCCAACATCAACACCTTGAACACGCAAAACCTGTCCCTTGAATTCGATTACATCGGCATTGGTCAGCAAGGTTTCGATTTCGGAACGGTTCTCTACAGCACAAACGGCGGTTCCACGTGGAATAACTTGCAAACAATTTCTCCTGCGCAAACTTGTGCCAGCGGACAAGGGCTTTGGTCGCATGTTTCCTTTCCGCTTCCTGCTCAATGTGCTAACATCAATAATCTTCGAATCGGTTTCCAATGGCAAAATGATAACGACGGTGCGGGATCTGATCCATCATTAGCCATCAACAACGTTAAAATTACGTCCCCTGCTCAACCCTCGGTCACTGCTTCTTTTACGCTGAGCAGCGATGCACCTTGCATGGGAGATTGCATTTCTATTGCAAATACAAGTGCGGGAGCATCTACCTATGCCTGGAGTTTTGGTAACGGTCAGTCTTCGACCTTGCAAAATCCACCTCAAGTATGTTATGCGGCGCCAGGAACCTACAATGTTCAATTAATTGCCTGTGATGCAAATACCTGCGATACGAGCATAACAGCCGTCACGGTTCAACCCCTCCTAACCGGAACGGTGAACGTCACCAGCCAAGGTTCATATACCTGGCCCTTCAATGGTATGGTTTACTCCACCTCGGGTACTTATGTTGACACAGCAGTGAACGCGAATGCCTGCGATAGCGTTGTTACCTTGGTATTAACGATTAACACGGGAAGTATTGACGAACTCATGTCTTCGAGCACCAGTGCTTTAATGAAAATCACGGACTTGGCAGGTCGTGAAATGGATTTAACGAAAGGACAAGTGATGTTACTTTACTACTCTGACGGTTCCATTAAACGAATTTATATAAAAGAATAATGGTTCAGTTTTATAAACGGCTACTCCCTCTTGTATTAGGGTTTATTTTCATTGGAGCAATTTCCTTTGATGCCAGATCAACCCATATCCTCGGGGGAGAGGTGTATTATGATTCTCTAGGAAATGGGTTCTATAAAGTTACGTTTGAAATTTATCGGGATTGCAACAGCGCAACAGCGTACGATAACCCTCTGGTTTATACGGTTTTCTATGGGGATGGAACTTACTTCAATGAATTTGTTGTTGACCTAAATTCAAGTTCGATTCTTCCCATCGTTTACGACGATCCTTGCGTTACACCCCCCAATAACATTTGCGTGGAGAAAGGCGTTTACATTGATACCATTCAATTGCCTTTCAATCCTTCGGGCTATCACATTTCCTATCAGCGCTGTTGTTGGGCAAACAACGTAGACAACATTGTGGATCCCGGGAATAATGGAATTACGCTGACGACTTTTGTTCCAGGTTCCGATTTGACGGGAGTATACAATCAAGGAGCGCGTTTTGTAAATTACCCTCCATTGGTTTTATGCGCTCAGAACACCCTCAATTTTAACCATATCGCTTTCGACCCTGACGGCGATTCGTTGACCTATGAGTTAGCTGACCCACTCGAAGGAGGGAGTATCGGTAACATTATTCCCAACCCTGAAAGCCCACCGCCCTACAATGGTGTTCTTTGGAATCCCGGATTTTCGACCTTCGTTCCCTTCGGAGTGGGGTCGAATATTACCATTAATCCTCAGACAGGTATGATGTCCTTTACTCCCAATAACATTGGGAATTTTGTGGCAGGGGTAAAGGTGAATGAATACCGAAACGGAATACTGATCAATTCAAAAATCAGAACCTTTTCCTTTCGAGTGGTAGTTTGCCAAGTAGATATTCCAATTAGCGTTAATATCACCGGACCTCCTCAATTAATCGAAGACTGTGGATTCGCAGGGTTTATCATTTCCCGAACAGATACTACCGAAAATCTTGTGGTTCAAATAGAACTTACTGGAACAGCTACCAATGGGGTTGATTACCCCTTCATTCCTGACTCCTTGGTGATTCCTGTTGGAGTAAGCTCGGATACCATTAGTATCGAAGCGTTAATGGACGCCCTTGTCGAAGATACAGAAACGGTTTTCTTCAGTGTTATCGTCCCCAATCCTTGCGATGGCACCTTCGATACAACCTCGATTTCCTTGAATCTTGTTGACTACCAACCTTTAGAAATTGTTGCACCAGACTCGTTAAATGTTTGTGTTTTGGGTGGGGAGATACCCGTTCTCTGGTGTTCTGTCACCAATGGTGTAACGCCCTACCAATACAATTGGGAGCCAGGACCTTTCCCTAACAACGACACGGTGACTCTTGGAGGTTTTCCCCTACAACCCAATCAGAATTTGTTTTACGTGGAGGTGCAAGACGTTTGCGGTAAAGTGATTGCTTACAATCCCATCTACGTTTACAACCAATGTCCCCTCGAAGCCCCTAATGTAATGACGGTCGATGGGGACGGAGTCAACGATGTTTTTATCGTTCAGCATTTGGAAGATTACGATGCCGTTCAGCTTCGGATTTTTAACCGTTGGGGTAATTTGATCTATGAAAATGAAGCTTATCAAAACGATTGGTCAGGGACGGACTTGTCGGGTAAAAAATTGGTGGATGGGGTTTATTTTTATACGGTAGTACCTCAAAGTGCTAAATACATCTACGACGATCAGGAGAAAACACAATTCACACTCCATGGGTTTGTGTATGTGTTCAATAAATAAATCTATTATTGGCAGATAGATCGAATATCGATTTGAGGCTATTTAGCCTTTTGTCCAACATTGTTCTGACCTTAGTAAAAGGCTTTGCCGGGATTGTTGGTAATACATGCCAGAGTTGACGGTAGTTTAACCGTTACGGTAGGTCACGATATTTCCCATCGGTTAATGGATGCGTTGTGTGAAATGATTCCTGAATTACACCTCGTAAACATACACGTTGAGCCAGTTCTTTGACCTACCTTGTAGGAAATAAAGGATATTTTCAAAGTTTTTTCCCTTTTCGCTTGTAGAATCGTTTTAACCTCGTATCTTTGCACCCCTCAAAGAGCGTTTGAGATTTTAATATATTGTTTAATTAAGAGTATTTTTTATGCCAACTATACAACAATTAGTTCGCAAAGGAAGAACAGCGGTGGCGCACAAAAGTAAGTCTGCTGCACTTGATTCATGTCCTCAACGAAAAGGAGTTTGTGTTCGTGTTTATACAACCACTCCAAAAAAACCAAATTCAGCCATGCGAAAGGTGGCAAGGGTTCGTTTGACCAACGGTCGCGAAGTCAATGCCTACATTGGAGGTGAGGGTCACAACCTTCAGGAACACTCCCTTGTATTGGTCCGTGGTGGTAGGGTAAAAGATCTACCTGGGGTACGTTATCACATTGTTCGTGGTGCTGAAGATACCGCCGGAGTTCAAGGCCGTTCACAAAGAAGAAGTAAGTACGGAACCAAGCGTCCGAAAGCTGCTAAGAAATAATCGAATTGTCAATTTGCGATAATATAAAGAACGATGAGAAGAAGAAAAGCTAAAAAAATTGCCATACTCCCGGATCCAAAGTTTCAGGAGCAAGTGGTAACAAAATTCGTTAACAACCTAATGTACTCCGGTAAAAAGAGTCTTGCTTTCAAGATATTTTACGAGGCAATCGATTTGGTTGAAAAGAAAATCGAAGACAATTCAGGTATAGACGTTTGGAAAAAAGCCATCGAAAATGTAACACCAAGTGTTGAAGTTCGAAGTCGACGTGTCGGTGGTGCAACGTTCCAAATTCCTACACCAGTTCGTGAGGAGCGCAAGTCTTCATTAGCCATGAAGTGGTTAATCGGTTACGCCAGAAAGCGCAACGAAAAGACCATGTCCCAAAAACTAGCCGCGGAAATTATTGCTGCCTCAAAAGAAGAAGGTGCAGCTTTCAAAAAGAAAGAAGATACGATCAGAATGGCCGAAGCAAACAAAGCATTTTCACATTTCAGATTCTAAGACCATGGCAAGAGATTTAAAATATACACGAAACATTGGTATTGCAGCGCACATTGATGCTGGAAAAACGACTACCACGGAACGTATCCTTTTCTACGGCGGTGTAAACCATAAAATTGGTGAAGTACACGACGGAGCAGCAACGATGGACTGGATGGAGCAGGAGCAGGAGCGTGGTATTACTATTACCTCTGCAGCAACTACGTTAACTTGGAATTATCGAGGAACTCCTTACCATGTAAACATCATTGACACCCCAGGACACGTTGACTTTACCGTTGAGGTAAACCGTTCCCTTCGTGTATTAGACGGATTAGTTTTCTTGTTTTCGGCTGTTGACGGTGTTGAGCCGCAGTCAGAGACTAACTGGAGATTAGCCAACAACTACAACGTTCCAAGAATTGGGTTTGTTAACAAAATGGACCGTCAAGGAGCGGACTTTTTGAAAGTTTGTAAGCAAGTTAAAGACATGCTTGGAAGCCATGCTTTACCCCTTCAGATTAATATTGGTGAAGAAGATAATTTCAAAGGAGTAGTTGACTTAATTAATTTCCGAGGCATTGTTTGGAATGAGGACGATTTCGGAATGACCTTCCAAGAGGTTGAAATTCCTGCGGACATCATCGATGAAGCGCGTGAATTAAGAGGTAAATTGTTAGAAGCGGTTGCTGAGTTTGACGAGACCTTGATGGAAAAATATTTCGAGGATGAGAACTCTTTAACGGAGCGTGAAATCCTAGATGCGTTGCGTCAAGCGACCATCTCTGGAAAAGTGGTTCCAATGATGTGCGGTTCTTCCTTCAAAAATAAAGGTGTTCAGGCGATGTTGGATATGGTAATGGAAATTTTACCTTCTCCACTGGACATCGAAGCGATTACTGGTATTAATCCTAAAACGGATGAAGAGGTAACGCGCAAGCCATCGTATAATGAGCCTTTTGCGGCATTGGCGTTCAAAATCGCTACCGATCCATTTGTGGGCAGGTTGTGTTTTACGCGCGTATATTCAGGGATGTTGGAAGGAGGATCGTATATTTTGAACACGCGTTCAGAGAATAAAGAGCGTATTTCTCGAATTTTCCAAATGCATGCGAACAAGCAAAACCAGGTTCCTCAACTTGGAGCCGGCGACATCGGTGCCATTGTAGGATTTAAGGATATCCGAACCGGTGATACTCTTTGTGCTGAGAATGCTCCTATCGTTTTAGAATCTATGGTATTCCCGGATCCAGTAATCGGCTTAGCGATTGAGCCAAAAACGCAAGCAGATACCGATCGTTTGTCAACCGGTCTATCTAAACTTTCTGAGGAAGATCCAACGTTCCGTGTAAACACGGATCAAGATACGGGGCAAACCATTATCTCTGGAATGGGTGAGTTACACCTTGAGATTATCGTAGACCGATTGAAGCGTGAGTTTAAAGTAGAGGTAAATCAAGGAGCGCCTCAGGTAGCATACCGTGAGGATATTTCGGGTGCAACGGAGCACCGCGAGGTCTACAAAAAACAAACAGGTGGTCGAGGTAAGTTTGCCGATATCTTGGTGAAAATTTCTCCTCAAGACAACGCTGAGAAAAAAGGTCTTGAATTCGTTAACAGCATCAAAGGAGGTAACATTCCTCGTGAATTCATTCCTTCTGTGGAGAAAGGATTCAAGGAGTCAATGAAAAATGGTGTTTTGGCAGGGTTCCCGCTAGAAGCCATGAAGGTTGAATTGATTGACGGTTCATTCCACGCGGTTGACTCGGATTCATTATCGTTTGAATTGTGTGCGAAAATGGCTTACCGTGATGCGGTTAAGAAATGTTCACCTATTCTTTTAGAGCCGATCATGAAAATTGAAATTGTTACACCAGAGGAGTACTTTGGAGATGTTCAGGGAGACCTTAACCGTCGTCGAGGAATGCCTACAGGAATGGACGATCGAAACGGCGCGAAAGTTTTAAAAGCGGATGTTCCACTTTCAGAAATGTTTGGTTATGTGACCCAGTTACGTACCATTACTTCGGGTCGAGCTACTTCGTCAATGGAATTCTCGCACTATGCTCCGGCACCTAAAAATATTGCTGAAGACGTGATCGGTAAAAGTGGAAAAGTTTAAGGGTAATTAGAGAAGATTATGAGCCAAAAAATTAGAATAAAATTAAAGTCTTACGATCATAACTTGGTGGATAAATCCGCAGAGAAAATCGTAAAAACAGTGAAATCTACAGGTGCGGTTGTAAGCGGTCCTATTCCGTTACCAACTCACAAAAGAATTTACACCGTATTGCGCTCCCCGCACGTCAACAAGAAAGCGCGTGAGCAGTTTGAATTGTGTTCTTACAAGCGACTTTTGGATATTTACAGCAGTTCTTCTAAGACGGTTGATGCTCTTATGAAATTGGAGTTGCCAAGCGGTGTTGATGTTGAGATTAAAGTATAATAATAGAATAAACAGGTTATGTCAGGAATAATTGGACGAAAAATCGGAATGACTAGCATCTACAGTGCCGAGGGTAAAATATTGCCATGCACGATCATTGAAGCTGGTCCCTGCGTTGTTACGCAAGTAAAAACGGTGGACAGAGATGGTTACGACGCAGTTCAGTTGGGTTATGGTAAGCGTAAAGACAAGAATACCCCAAATGCATTGAAAGGCCACTTTAAAAAAGCCAACACGGAACCTAAAGCAAAATTGGTGGAGTTTAAAGACTTCAACGAAGTTTCTTTGGGCGATGAAATTAACGTAAGCGTATTTGAAGAAGGCGAGTATGTAGATGTGATTGGAACCACCAAAGGTAAAGGTTTTCAAGGGGTTGTTCGTCGTCATAATTTTGGTGGTGTTGGACAATCTACCCACGGTCAGCACAACCGACTTCGTGCTCCAGGTTCCATTGGTGCATGTTCTTATCCTGCGCGTGTATTTAAAGGTATGCGAATGGCAGGTCAAATGGGTAACAAGCGAAGAACTCAGAGCAATCTTGAGGTATTGAAGGTGTTGACGGAAAAAAACATGATAATCATCAAAGGATCGATCCCCGGAGCGAAAGGTTCTTTTGTAACAATTGAGAAGTAATGGAGGCGAATTTATACAATGCAAACGGTAAGGTTGCTTCATCTAAAGTGACGCTTTCCGATGAGGTGTTTGGAATCGAACCAAACAATCATGCGATCTATCTAGATGTTAAACAGCATTTGGCGAACCGTCGTCAAGGTACCCATAAGTCAAAAGAGCGTAACGAAGTTGCTGGTTCCACTAAGAAATTAAAGAAACAAAAAGGAACGGGAGGAGCACGTGCCGGAAGTGTTAAGTCAGGTACTCGTGTTGGTGGAGGAAGAATTTTTGGACCAAGACCCCGTAACTATCATTTTAAATTGAACGTCAAATTGAAAAGATTGGCTCGTAAATCAGCTTTCTCTTATCAAATGAAGCAAGATGCCTTGATGGTGTTGGAAGATGTTCAATTTGATGCCATTAAGACAAAAGAGTTTGTTGGATTAGTGAATGCACTTTCCCTTAACAACCAAAAGATTTTGTTGATTTTAGGTGAAAAAACGGATTCTGTTTACTTAGCATCAAGAAACTTGAAAAAGGTTAAGGTTGTGACGGTAGATTCTTTCAATACCTACGATGTATTGAATGCTAGAAAAGTTTTGGTAACCCAAACAGCGGTTAGCCGCATTGAAGAAATTCTTAATTAATCGAAGATCATGCAAGGAATAATTATCAAACCACTTATCACCGAAAAAGCGACTTTCGCTTCAGAAGGAAATAACGTTTTCACGTTCGAAGTGGATAGAAAAGCTAATAAGATTGAAATCAAAAAGGCCATCGAGAAAACGTACAGTGTTCACGTTACCGATGTTCGTACCATGAATTTCGGTGGTGGAAAATCTTCGAAGAAATATACCAATAAAGGAATTGTTGAACAGCGAAGCAAACAATGGAAAAAAGCCCTTGTGTCTGTCGCTACGGGCGAAACCATTGATTTGTTTAACAACTATTAATTGAGCAATGAGCGTAAGAAAGTTTAAACCAACCACTCCAGGACAGCGTCACAAGGTAGCCTTGGACATGTCAGGAATCACCGCAGCGAAGCCCGAAAAGAGCTTGGTTAAAGGAGGAACAAAGTCTGGAGGTCGTAACAACGACGGACGTATGACCATGCGTTACATCGGAGGAGGACACAAGCAAAAATACCGTATGGTGGATTTCAAACGTAACCGTTTTGATATTCCCGCGACCGTAAAATCTATTGAATACGATCCGAACCGAACAGCAAATATTGCTTTATTATATTATGCGGACGGTGTGAAGAGTTATATTCTTGCTCCAAACGGATTGAAAGTGGGTGACACCGTCATATCAGGTAAAACGGCAACTCCAAATGTAGGAAATGCCATGTTTTTATCAGACGTTCCATTAGGAACCATGATTCACAACATCGAGCTGATGCCTGGTAAAGGTGGTTCAGTTGCGAGAGGTGCAGGTGTTTATGGCCAGTTGGCGGCGCGTGAAGGAAAATTTGCAGTGGTAAAAATGCCTTCCGGAGAAACGCGTATGATTTTGGTAACTTGTTTAGCAACGGTAGGGGTAGTGTCCAATGGAGAACATAACCTAGAGCGTTCTGGTAAAGCAGGTAGATCCCGTTGGTTAGGACGTCGTCCACGTGTTCGAGGTGTTGTTATGAACCCGGTAGA
>JBJTXE010000033.1:0-2398 GCA_046082075.1 Bacteroidota bacterium | reverse complement strand
GTGCTGGCTCCGGCAGGATTTGAACGATGGTTCAGAAAACGAAAAATGGATTAATGCGGATTTTGCTCCTTCTTTTGTTTTTCCCCTTGCTCCATTCGAGCTGCGTCAACAACATGGAAGATGTCAAGCGCATTAGTTTCAGTAAAAACACGCCCGATGAAGTAATGGTCGACTTTACCATGAACTATAGCGAATCGGGCTTGGCTAGAATCAGCGTATTTGCTGCTTTTTCAGAGAGTTATAGAAATCCTGTGCACATTACCCGGCTGAAGGACAGTTTACGGGTGACTTTTTTTGCAGAAAATGGAGAAGCCATTTCGACACTAACCGCTAAATACGGCACCATAAACCACGCTAAAAATGAAATAATGGTAAAGGATTCGGTTCGTTTTTACCACTTCAAAAAACAACAATTATTGAAAACGGAACAGCTTTATTGGCACCAAAAAGACAGCATCGTTGCTACGGACAAAATGGTCTATATTACTAGTCCAAAGGGCAATTTCACCGGTAAAGGATTAAAAGCCCGTCAAGACTTTAGCCGTTATGAAATTTTACAACCGCAAGGATCGGTGGTGATTGAAAAAGAAAATGAATTAAATTAAACTAGCTATGAAAATTTACAACCTCGTGATGTCCTATTTTTGGCTCGCCATCGCTTTGGGAAGCTTCGGTGTGGTAACCTATAACGGATTCACCCTTGGATTCGACCGTTGGGCAAGCTATTACGTATTTACGGTAATTGCCATCGGGATGTTTTTCATGAAAAAATGGATGATGAAACGCACGGAAAAACACGAAGCTTATTTAAAAGAACAAGCACAAAAAAAGAACCAAAACCTGTAACTAATTGTTAGGTATATTGTCTTAACTATGGTGCGCATACTCCTTTTTTTTCTCGCCTTTTTTTCGGCACTGATGGTACACGGCCAACGCTTTTTGAAAGGCACCGTGAAGGATAAAGAGAAACGAATCATACCGTACGCTAAAATTTACGTCAAGAACGACCCCACTTTGCGCACCGTTTGCGACGTCAATGGATATTATGAGATGGGGCTAATGCCGGGGGAATATTATTTGGTGGTCACGGCAACTGGGTACGAGGATCGAGAATATTACTTAGGCATGGCGGATGCCGATATCAATAAAGATTTTCAACTTTTTCCACCGAATGTCAAAACGGTCGAGGACGTTGTAGTTTCGGTTAAAAAATCAAATCCTGGAAGGGAAATCATGCTAAAGGTGGTAAATAAAAGGGACAGCATTAATCCTTGGAACCGTCCCCATCAGGTCAACGTTTACATTAAAGCATCGGAAAAGTTGGATTTTAAATCCTCGGGGAAATCAAGGAAAAAGAAAGCGATGAACCCAATTTTGAAGCCAAAGAGGACAGCCTTTTGAAATCGATGAACTTGGTGGAAGTTCAATTAGAACGCTCCTTTGCCCCTCCCAACAAAGTCAAAGAAGTCCGAAATGCCTACGAAGTTCATGGCTCAGCGCAAAACCTGTATTACACAACCACGGTAAAAAGCAATTTCAACTTTTTTGAAAACCTATTGCACCTGGACGATTTGCATGAAACCCCGGTAAGTTCACCCATTTCGATTCCAGGAATTCTTTCCTACCGTTACCGCTTAGAAGAGAAGTATGAAGAAAACGGTAAGATGATATCAAGGATCAAGATCATCCCAAGAAATACAGCAACCACAACCCTGGAAGGTTATATTTGGGTGATTGATTCGCTTTGGTTGGTGCAGAAATTATCCTTCACCATGAATAAAGGTAATCTTTTGGTGTACGACCATTTTCAAATCAACCAAACCTTTAGCCATCCAGGAGATTCGATATGTGTATTGGAAAAACAAGAGTTAACCTACGGAGTTAAGTACAAAAACGAAACCTCGAAGGCGAGCACTGTTGCCTTGTTCAGCAACTACAATTTCACACCAAAGTTTCCAGCTAAGTATTTCTCCACAGAACTCGCCGTAACGGAACAAACGGCTTATGAAAAAGACAGCAGTTATTGGAACGGGATACGAGAAATTGGATTGAGCGATGAAGAACGCAGGTATATTTTCCTGAAAGACAGCATCGAAGAGGCTCATAATAAAAAAGAATACTTGGACTCAGTGGATGCCGTCTTCAATAAAATCACCGCGCTGAAGGTACTTTGGTTTGGGGTAGAGCATCGAAACCGGGCCAAGAAACAGCAGTTTTCTTTTGGTTCTATTGCCGAATTTGTACAACCAATTGGGATTGGTGGACCTCGAATTGCCCCCAATTTTGGGTATTTTAAGAAGTGGGAAAATCAGCGAACCTACGATTTTTACATTCGCACTTCCTACGGATTCCTGAATAAAGATCCCAAGGGTGTTATTTGGAATCGATACCGTTTCGA
>JBJTXE010000032.1:0-2593 GCA_046082075.1 Bacteroidota bacterium | reverse complement strand
GATTTTAGAACCCGGTTTCAATTGACAATCATAGGCTCCAAGGCGCATGGTTCCTCCGAAGTTCGATTGTTTCTTTTGTTCTTCCATCATGCTGATTACAGGATGGCTGGAATCTGGATCAATTTCCGTAGTGTGCGCATCGCTATAACCGAGCACGTTCCGCGCAAATTCAATCACGGCACATTGCATGCCCAAGCATATGCCAAGGAAAGGTGTGCCGGTCACACGGGCAAAACGAATGGCTTCAATTTTCCCTGCAATTCCTCTGGAGCCAAAGCCAGGGGCTACGAGGATTCCTTGCATGGAATGCAACAATTCCTGAACATTTTTAGCGCTGACGTTTTCAGATTGTATCCAATGGACTTTAATCTTTACGTTGTTGGCAACTCCGGCATGAATGATGGCTTCGGAGATGGATTTATAGGAATCTTTTAATTCAACGTATTTCCCAACTAACGCGATGTTGATTTCAGATTTTGGATTTTTCAGTTTATCCAAAAATTCTTTCCATTGGTCTAAATTCGGGGTATTGCGCTTGGACAATCCGAGTTTGTCCAACACTACGGTATCCAATTCTTCAGCTTGCATGAACAAGGGGACTTCGTAAATGGTTGAGGCATCTTTGGCTTCAATCACGGCGTTCACGGAAACGTTGGTGAACCGAGCAATTTTTTTACGAAGTTCTAAATCCAAGGGATGTTCCGTTCTACAGCATAAAATATCCGGTTGAACTCCCAGTTCCAACAGGGCTTTCACGCTGTGTTGGGTAGGTTTCGTCTTTAATTCTCCAGCCGCTGCTAAAAAGGGAATCAAGGTTAGGTGAATTACTAGGCAATCGTCTTCACGCTCCCACATCATTTGTCGTACTGCTTCGATGTAAGGAAGCGACTCAATATCGCCTACGGTACCTCCAATTTCAGTAATGACAATGTCGTAAGGATGTTGTTCGCTAAGTTCTTGAATACGTTCCTTGATTTCGTTGGTGATGTGCGGTATGACCTGAACCGTTTTTCCTAGGTAATCGCCCCGGCGTTCTTTTTCGATAACGTTTTTATATATCCTTCCCGTGGTGATGTTGTTGGCTTGAGACGTAGGAACATTCAAAAAGCGTTCGTAATGTCCCAAATCTAAATCGGTTTCCGCTCCGTCATCCGTGACATAACATTCCCCGTGTTCATAGGGATTAAGGGTACCAGGATCGATGTTGATGTAAGGGTCAAGTTTCTGAATGGTAACAGAATAGCCTCTTGCTTGGAGTAATTTAGCCAAGGAGGCTGAAATGATTCCTTTACCGAGCGATGAGGTGACCCCGCCGGTTACAAAAATGAATTTAGTGGATTTGGACATAAGTTGTAACTACGGGGCACAAAGTTAATATAACTTACCGAATATAAGCCAATCGCCTCAAAAGATTAGGCTTTCTTCCAGGGTTGGTAATGCTCCGTATGATTGGGACGGTCCGCCTCCATTTCGGTCAAGGGTTCAACGGGTAGGAGAGAGGCATGGCATTCTGCCGGTAATTGCTGGTACAAGGCGGTTCCCTCCGTTTTCCATTGCACTTGGTCGTCTGCCAAGGCTCGAATCACTTTTCCGGGATTTCCTGCGAATAAATGTTGATCGGGAATGATTTCCCCTGCTTTCACCATGCTCAATGCTCCAACGATGCAATTGGCACCGACTTTTGCATCATCCATTACTACGGCGTTCATGCCAATGAGGCAATTTTTTCCTAAATGCGCTCCGTGAATGATGGCTCCGTGCCCAACGTGCGATCCTTGTTCGAGCACGATGTGCTTTCCTGGGAACATGTGAACCACACAGTTTTCTTGCACGTTACACCCTTCCTCAAGGGTAATCCTTCCCCAATCTCCGCGAATGACCGCGCATGGTCCAATGTAACAAGACGGACCGATGATGACATCGCCAATGATCACCGCTGTTTCGTGGACGAAGGCCGTTGGATGCACCACGGGAACAAAGCTGTTGAAAGAATAAATGGGCATAGTTAAAAGGGGCATAAAGGTTCGCAAGATCTTCCTGCGAACCTATTTCGTGAGCAATACTGGATTCGAACCAGTGACCCCTACCCTGTCAAGGTAGTGCTCTAAACCAACTGAGCTAATTGCCCTTAACTGTTCTCGTTTGCCTGAGCCTCTTCTTGCTCCAAGCGTAATTTTTCTTCCTCCTCAATCCTTTTCTGAATTTCTTCGAGCCAAGGTTTGTTTATTTCTTCAAGCTTTTTTACCGGAATAAATCCTTCCCCAGTAATTGGGAAAGCGTCTTGCAATTCACCGCTGTAATAAAACTCGAAACAAAGTCCTCCAAAGGTATAGTCTTTTTCGCCAATTTTAAAGGAGGAACCCCCGACTTGTGGATTTTTTTTAGGTTTGCTCATCTGATAACCCAGGTTGAACAAGGTACCCAATACTTCCGGACGGTTGGCTAAGGTAAAGCCTTGGCTTTCCCAGTGGGCTTGAAATTGCCGCATTAGTAAGGCAGTATACAAGTAGGAATAATAATGGTCGCCCCCTTTAATGAGCCGTTGGATGGTTTTGTGTTTGTGGGCGGTTATGGTATCGTTAATGACTTCGGG
>JBJTXE010000031.1:0-4041 GCA_046082075.1 Bacteroidota bacterium | reverse complement strand
ATTTTCAATAAACTTAAAGGGTAATCATGGGTTTTTCAACGATTGTATACATTCTTTTGCTGCTCCCGCTTATCGGGGGGATAACCAACGGTATATTTGGAAAACACCTTCCTAAAAATCTTTCGGGAGCGATTGGAACCGGGGCGATTTTCGCGGCATTTCTGTGCGTACTTACCTTATTCAACCACGTTAATGGTCCTGTCCAAATAGATGTATTCAACATACTACAATTTGACAGTTTTTCCCTTGAAATCAATTTTCTAGTAGATCAATTATCGATTTGGATGTCTTTAATTATTACGGGAATAGGCACTTTAATCCATCTGTTTTCCATGGGATACATGAAAGAGGATAAAGGCTATTATAAGTTTTTCACCTACTTAAACCTTTTCATTTTTGCCATGCTCCTATTGGTTTTGGGTGGTAACTACTTCGTCTTATTCTTTGGCTGGGAAGGGGTTGGTATCTGTTCCTTCTTACTGATTGGCTTTCATTACAGCGATCCTGTCAAGGGAATTTCGAACAGCCTTGCGGCAAGAAAGGCCTTTGTTATGAACCGCATCGGAGATGCAGGACTCATCTTTGCCTTGTTCCTGTTGTTGTCCACGTTCGGCACCCTGAATTTTACGGATATTTCGGAGCGTTTATCGGAAGGTGTCACCATGCAAAATTTAACCGTGTTGGGAATTACCTTGTGCTTATTTTTAGCTGCAACGGGTAAAAGCGCTCAAATTCCTTTGTTCACGTGGTTACCCGACGCCATGGCAGGTCCAACTCCTGTATCCGCGTTGATTCACGCTGCAACTATGGTAACGGCAGGTATTTACCTCGTGGCTCGTTCGAACTTTTTATTCGAGCTTGCGCCGCTGACCAAAGACATAATGTTGTTCACAGGAATCGCCACTTCACTTTTTGCTGCATTCATGGCGCTTCGGCAAAACGACATCAAAAAAGTACTGGCCTATTCTACGGTTTCGCAATTAGGTTTAATGGTTGTGGCATTGGGACTTGGTGCCTATTCCGTTGCCATTTTTCACGTAACCACGCATGCGTTTTTCAAGGCACTGCTTTTCTTGGGCTCGGGGAGCGTCATTCACGGAATGCATCACGAACAAGATATTCGGAAAATGGGGGGCCTTAAGAAGGTGATGCCTATAACGCATTGGACCTTTTTGATAGGGACCTTAGCCATAAGCGGTTTTCCGCTTTTATCAGGTTTTTACTCCAAGGATGAGATCATTGGGCATTTGTTTGAGCAAAATCCAGTGCTTTATGGGGTGATCATGGTATCTGTATTAATGACGGCCATTTATATGTTTCGGCTTTATTTCTTAACATTTCACGGCACTTTTAGAGGAACCCAAAGCACCTGGGACCATGCCCATGAAAGTCCTTGGACCATGACCTTGCCCTTGTTAATTTTAAGTGTGTTTTCTGTGTTGGGTGGACTTCTTAACCTTCCTGGTCTATTCTTACACAAAGGTGCGCATTGGTTGTCAGGTTATTTGCATGGAGCACCTGGAATGCACTTGATTATTCATGAACCCGCGGACTTCAATACCACACTAGGACTCATGGCGGTAGCTTCGGCTGCTTGTTTAGGCGTATTGATTTGGGCTTACAATAATTATGTTCGCAAGGGTTCGGTGGCAAAGTCCGATGAAGCTTTGGATGGATGGGAAAAGCTTTCCAACCGTAAGTTGTATTGGGATGAATGGTACGATTGGATGGTGGTTAAGCCCGTCGAATGGCTAGGTTTCCAAATGAATCATACCGTCGAGGAAAAAGGATTGAAATCCGGTATTAGCGGATTGGGAATAGTTACTGGAAAACTAGGAATTGTCTTACGCAAATTGCAAAGCGGTAACGTTACTTCCTACCTGAGCTGGATGGTTATCGGAATGATTTTACTGGTCGTGTTTTACCTATTAAACGGAAAATAAATTGGAACTGATTTTACTCCCCCTCTTATTTGGCATTATTTCTTTTTTCATTCCTGGTCGCCGGGGAAGATTGAGTTCCTTGCTGTTTGCTACTACTTCTTTATTAGCGGTTGCTGTTAAGTTGTACCATTTTCAACCCGATGTCAAAGAGTACTTCATCAACAATACGGGTAGTGCCGTTTTTGGCATGACCTTTAATATGGCCGTCGACGGATTAGGGATCTTAATGTTGGCCTTGAGCAATTTGGTGATTTTTCTTGTGGCCTTATCCAACTTCAACCGAGAAGAGTCTTTAAAACCAGCGTTCAACGGACTGTTGTTTTTAATGCAATTTGGCTTGAACGGAGTGTTTGCGGCGGAAGATGGAATCCTTTTTTACATGTTTTGGGAATTGACCTTAATTCCTGTCTTTTTGATACTATATTGGTACGGTGCTAAAGAAAATCAAAAGAATTTATTAACCTTTTTCTTGTATACCCTTTTCGGTTCGTTGTTCATGTTGTTGGCAATTCTTGCATGGGGCGCATACACCCCAAGTTACGACTATAACAAACTCTTGTATGCAGCAGTTCCATCGCAATACGTATGTTGGATTTTTACAGGTTTCCTGATCGCCTTTGCGGTTAAAATCCCCTTATTTCCCTTTCATACTTGGCAACCTCCAACCTACTCTACGGCACCCATGGCTGGAACGATGTTGCTTTCAGCCATCATGCTGAAAATGGCCTTATTCGGAATGATAAAATGGATGATTCCCTTGAGCTATTCAGCGCTCAAATTTTGGCAACTTCCTGTTATTATTCTAGGAATCGTGGGTATTCTTTACGGCGCCATCATTGCCTTGCGGGAGAATAACTTGCGAAAAGTATTTGCCTTTGCCTCGATCAGCCACCTTGGATTAATCGCGGCAGGAATCATGATATTTTCTTTCGATGCCTTGATGGGCAGTATTATTCAGATGGTAAACCACAGTTTAATTGCTATTGGATTGTTCTTGTGCGCTGACATTGCTACACAGCGCTTCGGCACGTCCGATTTAAAAGAGATGGGTGGATTGGCAAAAGTAGCGCCCCGTTTTGGTTTTTGGTTCGCAGTTACTGTTTTGATCGCTTTATCGGTCCCACTCACTGCTGGATTTATTGGTGAATTTTTATTGATCAAATCAGTATTTGAATACCACGCCGTTTTCGGGGTATTAGCCGCTTTAACCCTTGTTCTTGGAGCCGTGTACATGATTCGAGCCTACCAAATGAGCAGTATGGGGGCCCCAAAAATATCCAATGTGGTAGATATTCAATGGAATGAATTGATCGTTTTAGCATTGATTGCATTTTTAGCAATATTCTTTGGTCTATATCCCAATGGAATCGTTTCGCTTGTTAAACCCAGTATTCAACACATGCTTGAAAGTGTGCAGGGTACCACAAATTTGATTAAATAATGGACGCGATAATTGTACTATTTGTAACGGGATTAATTTCGCTCTTTCTTGGGATGTACCACAAGCCTATGCTTGCCTTAACCAGTAATTTAATAGGCCTTTCCACTGCCTTTACCTTGTTTTTTCTCTACGGAACTTACAATTCGATCCTCAAATCCCACTTTTTCAGCCTAATTTATGATGGACCGGGTATATTATTAAGCCTCTTAAGCATTTTAATGACGGCCTTGATATTGATCATGGGATATGCTTCTCAATCGAAAGACCGCAGCCACTATGCGGATTTAACCTCTTTAATGATGTTTTCATTGACTGGAGCGCTTTGTTTAATTGGGTTTCGTGATTTTTTCATGTTCTTTATTGGGCTTGAGATTCTTTCGATTCCGGTTTATGTTTTAGTGGGAAGTCGTCGAGGAAATCAGGCTTCGGCCGAAGCCGCACTTAAATATTTTTTCACAGGTTCGTTCGCAACGGCCATTCTGCTTTTTGGAATTGCCTTAGTTTTTGGTGCAACTGGCAGTTTCAATTTGAACGAAATCGGATTTGCAATAAGCAGCGGATTGTATACCCCAGAGCTCATGATTCCAGGGGCATTAATGGTTTTGGCAGCGTTACTCTTCAAGGTAGGCGCTTTTCCATTTCATTTTTGGACGGCTG
>JBJTXE010000030.1:0-3276 GCA_046082075.1 Bacteroidota bacterium | reverse complement strand
GTTTTTACATCACTATCGTGCTTGGCAAATGAGGCAAAATCATGAATACCTAAAAGGAATTTCGAGGATTCATTCATAGCTTCGAGGTTCATAGGTCGCTCAAAAACCCAGCGTATTGGATGTGAAAAAGCGTCCTTGCCTTTGCGAATGAAATACTTATAAGTCCTGCGTTTAGCATCAAACCGTGTGTGCAATTCGTTAAAAAAAACCGATTGAATTACAATATCCTGCGGAAGCATCTTGTTGAGCTTATACTTGAGTTGGTCTAATTCAGAAAATTCTCCCTCAAAATGGGCAAAATACTGGTGTGCATGTACTCCCGTATCGGTTCTTCCGCAACCTGTTACACGGATAGGGCTATTACCGTTTAGTTTCGTTAGTATTTCTTCTATCGTTCCTTGAACGGTTTTACGAGAGGGTTGGATTTGCCAACCTTCATACGCTCCGCCATTGTACGATAATTCCAGATGAATTCTTTGATGTTCCACGGTACAAATTTCGCGTTCTTTTTTATTTCAAGCAACGTGTTTAATGCGGCTTCGTTTGAATTCATCGCAGAGTATTTATTTTATTATAAGATTTAATGTAACTTTATTGCACCTTAATTGGTAAACGTTCTGACTTATTTCTATTTATGATGTTAAGATTATTGGGGTTATTAATGCTTTTGATGGTTCAGAATTATTTCTGGTCACAATGCTTAACCGCCCCCAATATAGATTCATTGCATCAACCTACATGCACCAATCAATTCGGTGTTATTTACCTATCGGGCCTTCCGACCACTGGTTGGACGGTCAACTCTATTCCGGCAGGATTTACCCAATCAGGGGTAGGGCCAATTGCAGCAATTAGCAACCTCACACCAGGGACAGCCTTTTCTTTTACATATTTTAATACCGTCGCAGGTTGTACTTCACCTCCAAGTTCTTCCGTGAATATTAATGTTGTTCCTTCGATACCTCAAACCCCAATTGCTGGAGTTCCAACACAACCCACCTGTATTCTAGCTACAGGTTCTGTTACTCTAGTTAATTTGCCCAACTCAGGTGGATGGACGGTAACAATTATTGGTTCAAGTCCAGCAACCTCCACCACGGTATCAGGTATAGGAACATCCGTTGTTATTCCGAACTTAGCGGTAAATTCATATTCATTCACCGTTACTTCTAATTCCAACGGTTGTACCTCAGCGAATTCCAATACCATATTTATCAATCCTCCTGTTAACCCAGCAACCCCTGTAGTTGGTGCAATTGCCCAGCCCACGTGCGCCACGAACACAGGAACGGTAAATCTCAGTGGTTTGCCAACAAGTGGAGCTTGGACTGTAATTGCAGCCCCTGGTGGACAGACCATTTCCGGTTCTGGATCCACGGGTATATTTGCCGGTTTAACCGCTGGAACAACGTATACGTTTACCGTTGTGAATGCTGCAACTTGTACTTCTGCAGTTAGCACAAATGCAGTAATTCAACCGGCTTTGGTTATTCCTTCAGTACCTAACTACACCTTTACTCAACCCACCTGTCCAATACCAACGGGTAGTATCGCTGTAACCTCCCCCTTGGCAGCTAACCTGTCCTATTCCATCAATGGGATAAACTATCAAGTGAGCCCAAATTTTAGCGGATTAAATGCAGGTTCATATACCGTATCGGTTCAAAATACTTCTTCTGGATGCACAACGTCTAATCTTATTCCTATTGTTATCAATCCCGTTCCTCAGCCTCCTGCTATAAGCGTAACCGAAGTGCATAACGTAACGTGTTTTGGCGCCAACGATGGTTGGGCAGTAGGGGTCGTTGATTCTTTAGGAACGCCCCCCTTTATTTATTCATGGGCGCCGGGTTCAATAGCTAACGATACAGCAAGTAATCTTGCACCTGGCAACTATAATTTCGCGGTGATTGATGCGGCCAATTGTTTGGTAGTCACAGGAATTACGATTACACAACCAACTGCATTATCCATTGTAGGAGATTCAACGCCTATTAATTGTGCTACGGGTCAACTTGGCACCATGGACGTTACTGTGGCAGGAGGTTCTGGCCCATATTCCTATATCTGGTCTCCCAACGGTCAAACCACGGATAGTATTTTCAACCTGAATATTGGTAGTTATAGTGTCACGGTTTCTGATACCAATAATTGTCAAATAAGTTTTTCTTCTTCCATTGGTATCATCAATGCCTTACCTGTTAATATCGTCCCAGGTGATACCGTGATTAATCCTTCTACCTCTTTTACTGCCAATGTAAATCAAGGCAGCTCATATACTTGGACACCAAATATTGGGCTTTCTTGTGATAATTGTCCAAATCCCTTAGTAACACCTGATACCACAACGATGTATTATGTTAGTGTTTCTGATGCCAACGGCTGCTCGGGTATAGATTCTATGTTGGTCACGGTAAAATTATTGTGCGGTGAGTATTTTGTTCCTACCATATTTAGCCCTAACGGAACAGGACCCGATGAAAACAATTCTTTACGAGTTTTTGGTAAAGAAACATGCATTAAAGATTTCAGTTTTGCGATTTACGATCGATGGGGAGAGAAAGTGTTTGAATCCGTAAATATTAATATGGCTTGGGACGGATTTTACAAAGGTAGGCCTGCGCAAGAGGGAAATTTTGTATATGATTTGAACCTACAGCTCTACGATGATTCGATTATTCGAAAATCAGGTAGCTTAACATTAGTACGATGATTAAACCGTATACCTTTTTGTTGGTTTTTGGATTTTTAGCCTTAAGGTCTCACAAGATTACTGCACAAGACGTTCATTTTTCTCAAACTGATTTTTCGCCGTTGACCTTGAATCCTGCATTAGCGGGAGCGAGCGCCACGTTTAATGGGGTTGCCATGTACAGAAGCCAATATGGAAGTTTCGCAACACCATACAAAACTTTTTTAGGGTCTTTTGATGGTAGGCTTTCAGCTGGAGTTAAAAATTCAAACGGTGTATTAGGAGGTGGTTTGAGTTTCTACAACGACCGGATGGGAGATGGATTCTTTAATCAAACCACCATTGGATTAAACTTGGCTTACCATTTGAAAGTAAGTCGTTTTAACAAAGTGGCCCTAGGCCTAAATTCTACGTTTGGTCAATGCGCCGCCAATCCGGGTGCAGGGCAATGGGGATCTCAATACGATGGTATGGCTTTCAATCCGAACATCGCAAGTGGTGAGAATTTTTACCGTCAAAGTTTTAGTTATTTCGATTTAGGTGTAGGCGCTGTGTATACTTACCAAACGGATGTGGCCAGTATC
>JBJTXE010000029.1:0-2718 GCA_046082075.1 Bacteroidota bacterium | reverse complement strand
GTTGCGCTGTCCGCCCGACGACCAACTCATCGAATCCTTGTCCGGTGGAGAGAAACGTCGCGTAGCATTATGCCGATTGCTGTTGAAAAATCCTGATGTGCTTTTACTGGATGAGCCTACCAACCACTTAGATGCAGCTTCGATTGATTGGTTAGAACAACATTTGCAACAATACCAAGGTACCGTCATTGCAGTAACCCACGACCGTTATTTCTTGGACAATGTTGCAGGATGGATTTTGGAATTGGATAGGGGCGAAGGCATTCCATGGAAGGGCAACTATTCTTCTTGGCTAGAACAAAAGGGTAAGCGCCTGAAAGAAGAAGAGAAAACAGAATCGAAACGTCAAAAAATGCTCGCACAAGAATTGGAATGGGTGCGCATGAATCCTAAGGCACGTCAAGCAAAATCCAAGGCTAGGTTGCAGAATTATGAGAAAATGTTAGCTGAAGATGGACGAGAGAAAGAAGCATCTTTGGAAATTCCTATTCCGAACGGTCCAAGGTTAGGTTCCAATGTGATCGATGCCAACCAAGTTGCCAAAAGTTTTGGCGATAAATTGTTGTACGATAACCTTAATTTTTCACTACCACCTGCTGGAATCGTTGGAATTATTGGACCTAACGGTGCTGGAAAAACAACGATTTTCAAAATGATCATGAACGAACTTCTGCCTGACGCAGGTTCGTTTTCCGTTGGCGAAACGGTTCAGCTGGGGTACGTCGACCAATCCCATAAATCGTTAGACCCCAACAAAACAGTGTTTGAGGTCGTTTCAAACGGCTTAGAATTCATCGAAATTGGCAACCAGAAAATTAATTCCAGGGCTTACCTTTCCAAGTTCAACTTTAACGGTTCCGATCAAAACAAGAAAGTAGGAGTGCTTTCCGGAGGAGAACGTAACCGCCTACATTTAGCCATGACCTTGATGATTGAAGCCAATGTCTTGTTGCTCGACGAACCGACCAACGACATCGATGTCAACACGCTGCGTGCCCTCGAGGAAGGAATTGAGCGTTTTGCCGGATGTGCGGTAGTAATTTCCCACGACCGATGGTTCCTTGACCGTATTTGCACTCATATTCTTGCTTTCGAAGGGGATTCACAAGTGTATTGGTTTGAAGGATCTTACTCCGATTACGAAGAAAATCGAAAGAAACGCTTGGGTGATGCAGGTCCAAAACGCATCAAGTACCGTAAGTTAATGTAAGATTCAGTTCTTGGAATACGAAGGATTTTCATCGATGGTTTTTCCAATGAGTTTTTGAATATCCTTCAAATATGCTCTTTCCTCTTGGTTGCAAAACGAAATCGCCTGTCCGTTCGCACCCGCTCTTCCTGTCCTTCCAATGCGATGGACATAGGTCTCTGGAATATTAGGTAAATCGTAATTCACTACCAAACTCAAGTCGTCAATATCAATGCCTCGTGCTGCAATATCGGTGGCCACAAGTACACGGATCTTTTGTTGCTTGAATCCGTTCAGTGCATTTTGACGTGCATTTTGAGACTTATTGCCGTGAATGGCTGCTGCCGTAATTTTGGATTTCGCTAATATCTTAACCACCCGGTCAGCTCCGTGTTCGGTTCGTGTAAATACCAATACCGAAGGGGTCGAATTTTCATTTAATAAGTGCAATAGTACATCCTTCTTTTCGGCAGTTTCTACAAAGACAATGGATTGAGCAACCGTTTCAGCCGTGGAAGAGATGGGTGTCACCACCACCATTTCAGGGTTGGTCAGTAAGCTATTGGCCAAGGCCTTGATTTCCTTCGGCATAGTGGCCGAAAAAAACAGGGTTTGACGACGGGTTGGTATCAACTTAATGATTCGGTTTACGTCGTGAATGAATCCCATATCAAGCATCCGATCGGCTTCATCCAACACAAAAATTTCCAAATGTTGAAGGGAAATATATCCTTGCTGATGCAAATCAATTAAACGGCCAGGTGTGGCTACCAAAATATCGATCCCGTTTTTGATTTGTTGCACTTGACTGTGCTGATTTACGCCTCCAAATATTACGGCATGCCGGTGGTCGAGGTCTTTGCCGTAGGCTTGAATATTCTCCTCGATTTGTATAGCCAATTCCCGGGTGGGAGTAAGAATTAAGGTTCGGATTTTTCGTTTTCCTTCCGGTCGGCTTTTAAGGGTTAACCGTTGAAGGATGGGTATGGCAAAAGCCGCCGTTTTTCCCGTTCCTGTTTGAGCACATCCCATAAGGTCCTGTCCCTTCAGGATGGGGGGGATCGCTTTTGCTTGTATGGGGGTAGGGTGCGTATAACCCACGCGTTCTATCGCGGTGAGTAAAGGTTGAATTAAAGATAAATCGTGAAATGTCATAAAGTGGTTGTCCTTTCGGACGGTTTAAAGAAGTTAGCCTCCAAGTGCTGGGTTAATATAAATGTTGAATGAACGATTATTCAAAGTCGTTCAAGGTGATGCGTTCCCCTAAGCATAGGTTACGCTTTGCGGTTTTTCCAATCACGGTCTTCCAATGCATGGGGTGAAGGCTGTGACCAGGTCGAACCGATTTAATCATTTCAGGAGTGATAAGGGTTCCTGCAAGGATTGGTTGAGTAGGATAGAGGGAGCGGGAGAATACGCGTCCGTCTTGTTGCTTGGGGGTGAGCTTGTATGATGCATCACCTAAAGCTTGTTCGGCAAGCCGAACGTTGTGTACTAAGGCTGTAAACTCAGCCTCATTGAGCGAAAAT